>JAGVIA010000034.1 GCA_020056305.1 archaeon
CTTATTCATCAGAATATTCTTTTTCATGTAAGCAACTGCCGCCGGATTAAGTTCCACAGCCACAATTTTAGCATCGGGATGCGTCTTTGAAATCACAAGCGCAAAAGGTCCCACGCCTGCAAACATCACCATCACTTTTTCGCGCGGCTTGACCAATTGCGCGATCCTGCCCCGCTCTGTCGCAAGCCTTGGGGAGAAATACACTTTGGAAATGTCGAGGCGCATGCGCACGCCGTGCTCGCAATATTCTGCCTCAAGCTTGTGTTTTCCTAAAATCACCTTGAGCTTGCGCACCCGGAAAGCGCCCTGCATCGCGCTCATTTTCTTTGCAATGGTTTTCACATTCCGGTGCACCCGCATTATGGCATGCGCAATCTCTTTCTCATGCTTCACAAGCGCAGAGGGCACCTCTATTATCGCAACCGTGCCTATTATGTCAAATGAAGAGACAAGCAACTCAAGCTCTTTTGCAGTGAGCTTTCCGGCAAGTGCATCTTTTAGCGAATGCGGCCGCACTTCGCGCTTGGGCAGCCTCTTTTGCACAAGGGAAAAAGGAGGTTTGTGCGAAATAGCGGGTTTTCTTTGCAGCGGAAAATAGACGAATTTATCATCCCTTGCAATCTGGTGCGAGATGTCAAGTTGCCCTTGCGCTAGGAGTACCTGTCTTGCCGTTTCCGCATTCTCCTTTTTCACCTTGGCGCAAAGTGCCATGCGTTCAATAGATACCGGGCTGATATAAATGCATTGCTAAGAAAAAGCCGGTCTGCCAAAGGTTCCAACATCAGGGCGAGCCGAAAAATATCTCGCCGATCATCTTCACTGCAGTGTTGTCATGGCCCTTTAGCCACCTTCCTACCCTGTTTGGCCCCAACATGCCCCACACCGAATCAATAAATGAGCTGCAGGCATATTAAATTTTGTGCATCTTTTTAGGAAAAACTAATGAAATATGATATAATTTGGCAATAATTTACTAAAAACAAGAAAAAATGCAACTTATTCAATGAATATGCTTGCCTTGCCCGGCATGGCGTTCGTTGCCTTCTGCGCATGCACGGCAGGCGCCTTGTTTTCAGGCAGCACAACAATCGGGCAGCCAAATTCCTTTGACAAGTAGGCAGCTGAGTTATCAAGCGCAACGAGTTCCTGAGTTGCAGACAATGCCTCAACTTTCAGCCCGCCGATATTTTTCATGAGATTTTCAATCGCCTTCTTTGCCTGCTGCCCGTGCGCTTTCATCTCCGAATCTGCCATCGCAGCCTTCATAGCAGTGCCAAAGTCCCTCTTTTCCACAACTATTGCGCGCAATTTGCCTTTCCATTCATCCGCAACGTAGAGTGAAATCTTTTTTGCCTGCCCCTCTTTCTTGAGAAGTTTTAATATTGCGGAAATGTCATCCCGCGTTGCTTGCACGAATTCTTCCCCTCTTTCCAGTGCAGCATCTATTTTCTTCTCATCAGCAGCCGGGAATGCCGCCCCGGCAGCCAATTTCGAATCCTTCACAAACTTCTTCTTGCCAAGCGTTTCCCAGAATTCCTCTGCCACATGCGGCATTATGGGCGCAATAAGCAGGCACCAGTATTCAAAGAATTCGCGCAAAGCTGGCTTGTCTGTTCTTTTCAGATACCATTGCAAATCAGAGAAGCTCTCAAAGAGCAATTGCTGGCAGAGGGGGCGCAGCTCAAGTGTTTCAAACAGCTCCTTTGCCCGCTTAACCCTGCCGTGCAATCTTGAGAGCAGCCATTTGTCTGCAAATTCCAATCGTGTTTTCTTCCCTTCTTTTGAGGCTTGCTCAACCAGTGCCCGCAAACCCTTCAATCTTCCCATTATTCCTTCAGCAACCGTCCTGTTGAAGTCCGAATCCGATGCCAAATCCGCCCCTGCGACAACCGAGAAGCGCACGACATCTGCGCCATACTGCGTTATTGCCTGGCGGATTGGCAGGATATTCCCAAAGCTCTTGCTCATCTTGCTGCCGTCCATGAGCACAAAGCCGTTTGTGATTATCTGCCGTGGCCAGTGCTTTTTTTCAAAAATGGCAGTGTGTATGAATATCAGGAACACAAGGTGATTGTGTATCAAATCGGTTGCCGAATGCCTTGAGTCCAGCGGATACCAGTAGAGGAACTCTTCCCGCAGCTTTTTCATTTCGGCAGTCGCTTTTGCATCTCCCTTTCCCAAAAATACGTAGTCGAAGAATGCCCCATCCAATTTTCCGGCATCCTCTTTTTTGAGCAAATGCGAAATGGTATAGAATGCCATGTAAATTGTGGAATCTGAGAGCGCCTCAATCATCTGCTTCTCATCAAACGGGAATCTTGTTCCCAGCCCGCTTGCGCGCGTGCATGCCTTCTCCTTGAGCCAGTCCACTGTGTAATAGTAATCCTGCACTGTCTTTTCCGGCAGTATTCTCATTTCAGCTAAGCACTCCTTGACCTTTGCCTTCCATTTCGCATCCCCGTAATCGATGAACCATTGGTTTTTCACCATATTTACGGTGCATTGCGCGCCGCATCTGCAATAGACTGGCCCATTGGACAATTCATACAGTTTCATTGCCTTGCCTTCTGCCACCAAGTCATTGCCGATTGCCTCCTTTGCCTCAACGCCTTTCTTTCCCTTGTACTTGCCTATTGCCATGACGCCGGTGTGCGCCTCTTTCTTGTAGATGGCACTTGTTGCTTCCTCTGCCTTTGGGTCGTTCTGGCTCGTTATTTTCATCTGCTCGACTATTTCTTTCGCAGGGAATTGCCCGAATCCAACAAGCGATAACACTTGCACAAGCTCAATCTGCTTGTCCAAGCCCGCATCTCGCAATGCCAAATAGTCATAGGGCGCATGCGCGGGAACACTCATCACAATGCCGGTGCCTGTTGCAGCATCCACAAACGAAGCTGGAAACACTGGAACAAGCTTTCCAGTAAGCGGATTTTTTGCCATCATTTTTAGCAATTCACTTGCTGCAACTTCCTTCTCCACTTTCATTCCCAGCTGCTCCGCAATCGTTTTTGCAGCTTCTTTTGCCAAATAATATTTTTCGCTGCCTTTCTTTGCAATGACATATTCTGCTTTAGGGTTCACCCAGATGTTTGTGACTCCAAATAGCGTTTCGGGGCGGTATGTGGAGCAAATCAGATTCCCTCCATCCGCCTCAAACTTGATTACTGTGACTTCCTCAATCTGCGGGTCCACGTCGCCCTTTGTGTCATGCGCGCCGACAGGGTTCTTGTCCTTTGGGCACCATGGCACAGGGTGCTCGCCCTGCAATATGAGGCCCTGCTCTTTCAATTTTGCAAACTGCCATTGAATGAACTTGTTGAAGTGCGCGTCATAAGAGTAGAATTTGCGCCTCCAGTCAATCGAGTAGCCCATCTCTTTCATGCCAGCCTCAATTTCCTGCGAGAAGTAAGTAACAAGGGGCACAGGCTCTGCCAATGAGAGCGCTTTTTCGCGTGGGATGCCATATATTTTCTCAAAAATGCCCAGAAGCTCGTCATCCTGCTCCTTGAGCCTCCTTGCCATTGCGATAATCGGTGTGCCAGTCACATGGAGCCCCATGGGAAAGAGCACGTTGTGGCCTGTCATGCGCTTGTATCTTGCGTAGATATCGGTAGTGGTGTAAGTCCTGCCATGCCCCACATGCTGCGGGGAATTGGGATACGGGAATGCTGCCGTTAGGAAGAACTTTTTGCGCTTCTTTTCAGGGTTTGCCTCAAAGAGCTTTTCCTTTTGCCATTCCTGCTGCCATCTAGCTTCAGACTCCATAGAGTGCTATTGAGGAAATAAGGGATAAAAAGGGTATGTTACGTAAGAAAAGCATGTCAAACTTTCCAAACAAGCTGGTCGTTGTGCTAAACGAGAAAATTGAAACTTGGCGCGCCATGAATGCTCTTTCGCACGCCATGCTCGGATTTGGAGCAGGAGTCGCGCCAAAGGATGAATTGCATCTCAACGAATATGTTGATGCGGACGGCAATGTGCACAAGCCCATTACCGAAATGCCAATCGTTGTTCTCAAGGCAAGCTGCGAAAAGATACGCGAGCTTCGGAAATTTGCGATTGCGAACAATATCCGCTACAACGATTTTGTGGAATTCATGAGCGCAGGAGAATACGAAGAGGAATACAAGCTCATGAAGGCAAAGAAGGATGAAGAAATAGATTACTGGGCAATCATCCTCTTTGGGCCAAAGGACAAAATAAAAGAGGCGACTGGCAAGCTGCAATTGTACAAATAGGTTTCAGTACAGCCATTGCGCTTCTTTTGCCAGCTTGTATTTCACGGCTTCCTCGTGCTTTAGCCATTTGTAGCCTGAGAATTCCGAAGATGCGCGTGCCACATGGCTCTTCGCAGTCATGCGAAAGACAAGAATATGGATGAAATGCTTCCTCTTGCGTGTCCCCGCATTGTAGCGCTTTTCCGCAACTGATTCATGCGCCTGCGCATCTATGCCTGTTTGCTGCCGGAATGCGGAGGATATTGCCGCGACAGGGTTCTCGCCAATCATGACAAAAACAAACGGAAGCTCTATTATTTCCTGCCCAAGCGAATTTTTGCGCACCAGAAAAAGAGCGCGCTCCTTGTCTTCGAGCAATGCGCATGCAAGTGCAACTGGCAGTGGTGCTGGCTTCTCCTTTCGTCCCATCTCAATCATCCGCCCATTCGAAAGCGCGCGCATTTGGGGCTTTTGTTTTCATCTTAATCATCCGCTGCCCAGCCGCGCGCAATCAGGGCATTTTCCATCATTTTCATTTCAATCATCCGCCCTTCCGATCAATTTGTAGCATTCCGGGCAAATAAGCAGCGTGCCCACTTGAGTTTCCGACTCGTTTGGTTCAACTAGCTTTCCACAGTGCGGGCAATTCACTTTTTCGCTCATAGCCTCCTCTTCCGTGAAACTTTTGATGCAAGTTTCCTGCCTTCCTCAATTAGAATCGTTTTTGTCGTGCGAAGCTTCTGGGTCATTGCAATCCCGCCATCCATCGCCCCTTTCTCAACAACTTTGCGCGTGAAGTTCCAGCCTCCAAGCACCCCGTTTATTGCGCCCTGCGTTGGCGCAACGGCAAAGAGCTGTATTATCATCGCCCGGTCGCCCATCTTGTTCTCGATATTCGTGCCATGCGAAAGCTTCGGCGCAAATGCAAGCACTGCAAGCAGGCGCGAGATGCCAGAAAGCAGGAAAATTAGCATTATTCCGCTAAATCCGAAAAGCATGGCGTTTGGGAAATAAACAAGGAACAGCCCGCCGGATATTGCGCCTGCGGCATAGAAGAAGCCGTTGAACGCATTGTATTTGGAGATGAATGAGGGCCGAAGCTCACGCCCGACAAGCGCAAGGGCGTAATTGAATGATGCAAGGTCAAACCCCGCCCACACAAAGCCTGAGAATGCTGAGAATATCATAATCCACACCTGGTCTGTGGAGGTAAGCCACAAAAGCGGCACAAAAGGCGTCATGAATGATGATGCCACGAGAACTGCGCGGTTGCCAAGCCTGTCGGCCGCCTTGCCCCAATAGGGGAATGCGACTATTTTCACAATAATTGTGGTTGCGGATATGATTCCTACGAGCCCGATGTCAAAGTGCAGGCTGTTTAGCATATACGGCATGAAAAAGGGCGATGCAAACTGGGTTGTCGCGCTCACGAGTGCCATGAAAACAAGGAACCATAACTCATTCCTGTAAGCCGGAAGCAAAAACAGGTGCTTGAGCTTGATTTCCCGGATAAGCTGCAATTCGTATTTCACGTCATAGAGCCTGTTGTGGAAATATGTCGCTGCAAGCCTTGAGAGGAATGCGGCAATAAACACCACTGCAAACGCAAATGCGGCGGCATATTGCAGCTCAAGCTGCCTAATTGCAATCCCTGCCCCGAATGTTGCTATGAAAAGCGACACCTGCATCAGGCTGTTTCTTGTTGCAAAAAATCCCGGGCGCTCATTATCCGGCACGATGTCGGATATCCAGCTGCTCCATGCCGGGTTTGAAAGCATCGTTAGTCCAACTCCTATGGAGAAGAAGAGTATCATCAGCGGGACTGAGAGCGGGCCTGGCCAAAACACCACTGCGGCAATCAAAATCCAGCAAATTGAATGGAGCAGCGAGCCTGAGACAACCATCTTTTTCCGGCTGCCATAGAACCGAAGAATATTTATGGAAAAGAACTGGGAAATCGCGCCAAAGAGCTGCGGAAGGGCTGCAAGCAAGCCGATTTGGAAGTTTGTTGCCCCTAGGGCGATTGCAGCGGCAGGGATGTATGTATCTCCGACTCCCACCATTGCCGAATAGCCGATGCCGTCAGCTATCGAGTTTTTCATTGCCGCATTGCGCTCATGCAGGCTGTGCGTGTCTTCGTCAGGATTTGGCATATGGGTCGCTTTGCCACTTGCCCAGCCAATCCTTATAAGAATTTAGAAGAGGGAAACAAGCCTACTCGAAAATGGGTAAGGCATTATAATAGCTGCCCGCCCCTTATCTCCACATGAAAAACATCCCAGCCGCGCTTGCGGCTCTAAGGAAAGGCGGCGCAGTAGTGCTATTTGACGATTCAGGCAGGGAGGCTGAGGCAGACCTGCTCTTCCACGCGAGCGCTGCAACGCCAAAAAAGATAGCAATGCTTCGCAAGGATGCAGGAGGGCTCGTGTGCCTTGCGACAAGCGGCAAGGTTGCACAGGCACTGGACTTGCCTTTCATGGCAGATGTTCTTGCAACGTCTCAAAACAGCGCCGCCTCAAGCCTTGCAATTGCCAAAACGCCCTATGGTGACAAGCCGGCATTCTCGATTTCCATTAACAGCAGAAAAACATACACTGGCATAACTGACGAGGACAGGGCGCGCACGATAAAGGAGTTTGCGGACTTCATCTGCGGCATGGAATTTGGCAGGAAGCAATTCGCAAAGCAATTCTACTCGCCTGGGCATGTGAACCTGCTGATAAGCTCGGGGCTGAAGAACAGGCGAGGGCACACAGAATTGTCTGTCGGGCTTGCGCTTCTTGCAGGCATGCCGCCCTCAGTAGTGCTCTGCGAGATGCTGGGCGAGGGGAAAGCACTGCCCATGAAAAAAGCAAAAGAATATGCAAAAAGAAAAAAGCTGCCTTTTCTCACTGGCAAAGATGTAATTGAAGCATTTGGCAGTATTTCCTGCGGGCCAGGCTGCAGGTGCACGTGCAAAAAATAGGAAATGCGCAAAAGAAGCGTTTGGACGCCTTTCATCCAAATCGAGCTGCGGGTGCGCAAACAAAAACTGATGGTGCAGCAAAATGGCAAACAAAAAGAAGCAAATCGTTCTCGGCATTGCTGATACTACGTTTTCCCGCGTTGACATGTTCAAGTTTGTGCAGGATGAAGTGAAAAACTTCGAAAAGAAGTTTTTCAGCATTGGAATGAGCGTAGCGAATTCCAATTCAATGAAAAAGTCCGGTTTGCCTGTCCGCATTGTGCGCTACACCGTGCCTGGCATAAAGGATTTGCCTGTCGCGTGCAAAATTCTGCTAGATAAGAGGAAATGCGGCATTGCAATTGCGCTTGGCATGGTTGGCGGGGCTGAAATAGACGAGCGCTGCGCGCACGAGGCAAATATTGGCATCCAATTCGCGCAGTTAATGTCAAACAAGCACATCATAGGCGTGTTCGTGCACTGGAATGAGGCAAAGAATGAGGCTGATTTCTATTCAATATGCGAGAACAGGACAAGGAAGCATACGCAAAATGCGCTTTTGCTTGCAAGCGGGCAGTCGCTTTCAAAATTTGCTGGCATGGGAAAAAGGCAGGGCAGGGAAGATGAAGGCAGAATAAGCAAATAAGGTTGTTTAGATGGTGAAACTGTTTATTGTGCGCGCGCTTTTCAATGAAGAGATAACAGACAAAATGGAAAAGGAAGCGATAGTTGCGTGCAAAAAGGAAGGTGCAGCAATAACGGGCATTGCAAGGGTGCCTGGCGCATTTGACATTCCATTTGCAGCAAAAATGGCACTTATTCGCAAGGATGTTGATGCTGTTGTCGCACTTGGCGCGATAATAAAAGGCGAGACCAAACATGACGAGACAATAGCAAATGCGCTTGCAATCAAGCTTGCCGATTTGTCCTGCGAATATTCAAAGCCTGTTGCGCTTGGGGTAATCGGCCCTGGGGCAACCGAGGAGCATGCAAAAGCACGGGCAAAAGAATACGCAAAACGCGCAGTTGCTGCTGCGATATCGCTTCTTTCAGAGATGAAAAAAATATGAGCAAATTCATGGCGCTTGCATTGGAGCTTGCCAAAAAAGGGCATCCTTCTCCCAACCCATATGTCGGCGCAGTCATCGTGAAAGCTGGCAAAATAATTGCGACTGGATACCACGAGAAGGCAGGGATGCCGCATGCCGAGGCAATTGCGCTTGCACGGGCAGGCAGGAAGGCAAATGGCGCAAATCTATATGTGAATCTTGAGCCCTGCTCGCACATTGATAAGCGCACGCCCCCCTGCGTAGACGCAATCATCAGCGCTGGCATAAAAAAAGTTGTTTTTGCAATGAAAGACCCAAATCCGAAAGTCAATGGTGGAGCGGTATTGCGCAAAGCCGGCATAATTGTTGAGCATGGAGATATGCAAAAAGAGGCGCAGGAGCTAAATGTTGCATTTGCAAAGCACATCAAAACAGGCATGCCATACATCACTCTCAAAATGGCAATGAGCCTTGACGGGAAAATTGCGACCAAAAATGGCGAATCCAAATGGATATCAGGAAAAGAATCCCGTTCAATAGTGCAGCAGATGCGTGCAAGAAATGCGGCAATACTTGTTGGGGTGGGCACGGTGCTTGCGGACAACCCGCATCTTGCATGCGAAATCAAGGGAACAGCACAGCCTCTTAGAGTAATTATTGACGCGGAATTAAGGGCGCCGCTTTCCGCGAATGTTTTCCGTGATGCAAATGCAATTGTTTTCTGCTCAAAAAATGCACGCGAAGGGAAAAAGCGGCAGCTTGCAAAAAAAGGTGTCAAGGTAATTGGGCTTGAAAGCACTGAAGGCAAGCTCGACTTCATGAAAATTGCTTCCCATCTTGGCAGCATGGGCATAAACTCCGTTCTTGTCGAGGGCGGCGGGGACACTGCTGCATCCGCGCTCTTCTCAAAATGCGTGGATAAAATTGCATTTTTCATCGCGCCAAAAATAATCGGGGGCAAGATGGCGCAGGGGCCTGTTGGCGGGGAAGGCATAAGAACGCTAACCGATGTGATTGAACTTGCAGATATGTTGTGCACACAAATCGGTGCAGACCTGCTCATTACTGCCAGCCCCAGATACAAATAATAAGCGCGCCTTCGCCTATCTTGCATGAAAGTCCGTTTTCTTGGCACGAACGGATGGTTCGACACCAAGGCAGGCAACACGGTATGCACCCTTCTTGAGACAAAGCACGCTCACATAGTGCTTGATGCTGGAAACGGCATCCACAAGCTTGACAAGTACATCACTGATTCGCGGCCCATCTACCTTTTCATCTCGCACTTCCACCTTGACCACATCGCAGGCTTGCACGTGCTCTCTAAATTCAATTTTTCCCAAGGAATAAATATTATCGGTCAGGCAGGCACCAAAGCAGCGCTTGCTGATATTTTCAAAGCCCCGTATTCCGTGCCATTCTCGCAGCTTCCATACGAGGTGCGCATCCTTGAGGTGGGAGCAGGCATCCACTCAGTGCCGTTCCCATTTACGGCACTTCCCCTCCTGCACATCCATCCAACATTCGGCTACCGGCTTGAGCTGGACAACCGAAAACTTGCATATTGCTGCGACACCGGCCCGTGCCGGAATCTTGCCGAGCTGGGGCGCGATGCGGATATGCTCATCACCGAATGCGCGCTTCGGGCAGGCGAAAAACTCCCCGGCTGGCCTCATCTGAATCCGCAGGATGCTGCCAAAGCCGCGCTTGCCGCGGATGCAAAAAGGCTCGTACTCACGCACCTTGACCCGGTGAAATACCCTGATGCTGCAAGCAGGCTCGGCGCGCAAACGGCCGCGCGCGAAATATTCAGGAACACGCAAGTTGCACAGGATGACGGAGTGATAGAGATTTAAAGGGAAGAAATAAGCTCCTTTACCTTGCGCTCTATCTCGTCCCGTATCTTTTTTACTTCTTCAATTCCCTTTCCCTTCGGGTCATCAAGTTTCCAGTCGATTATTTTCTTACCTTTGAGCAATATTACTGGGCATGCTTCCTGGATGCTGCACCCCATCGTGACAATGATGTCAGCTTCCGCTGCCGTTTTGGAATCAAGCAATTTTGGCTTGCTTTTTGAAATATCAATGCCCTTTTCTTTCATCACCGCGGCTGCGTTCTGGCTAACGCCGCTCGCAGGCATTGTCCCCCCGCTGATTGCCAGAATCTTTCCCTTCCCGTATTTTTTGGCAAACGCTTCCGCCATCTGGCTTCGCCCGGCGTTCCCGATGCACGCAAAAAGTATCGTTTTCATATTCCGCCCCTTATTTCTTCTTGAACGTCTCTTCCAATATGGAATACGCGCGCGTCGCATCCCGATTTGAGAGCACAAGCGAATATTCCGTCATTGTGGAAACGGTCTCGTAAAGGTTGATGCCGTTCCACGCAAGCGTGCGCGTCACCGTTGCGAAAAAGCCCGGTATCTCGACTATTTTCGGCGGAATTTTTATCGATAGCAGGGCCAGCCCGTCCATCTCAGAGAGTATTTTCTCGCCGTGCAGCTTCTGCTCTATCAGCTTTTTGTATTTCTTGTTCGCGATTATGCTGATTTCGTACGCGCCGTGTATGATGTTGAGCGTGTCGCCCCTCTCGTGCTCCACAAGCGCGTATATGCCGTGCAGCTTGTCAAACATGCCGGGCGCCCTCACCACTGTTATTTCGCAGATGTCCGAGCGTATCGAAAGCTCGACATCGGATAGCGTTACTGATGAGCGCTCCTTCCTGCCGTGCTGTTGGAGTGTTTCGGCAAGCCTGTGCAACGCCATTATAATTGCGGCATCCGTCGCCTTCTTCCCCATTTCAGCCTCAACACGCGGCTTGATTTCCTGCGAGACGCGCGCAAGGTTGAGAATCCCCTTTGCCATCGCATCTTCAAGATATGGCTGGCCGGAAACAATCTTTTCGACGGTGCGCGCGACTGATGTCATAACTAATCACCTTCATTTTTGTTATTCTCTTTACATTATGTATATTAATAAACGTTCCTAGAAATGCAGTAGGTGATTTTCATGATTGCACAAGGAGTGGTATTGCCAGCACAGACTTCCACGCCGGCCGCAAGGAGGATGGAAGCTGGAATCCAGTTGCAAGGGCATCGGGGAAGGATAGGCGACTTGATGGAACAGCTTCGGTTGCAGCTATTGCGCGGGGAAGCAAACCCCTATACTTTATCTGCATTGCGCATTGAAGCCGGCCATATGGATACCTTGCTGCGTGAGCTTGGCCAGCCACAGGGCAGCCAGAATGGCGCAAGGCAGCAGAATGTGGGTTCTGCTGCCGACCATTGGGACGAACCCCTTGAAGAGCCTGCCGTACATCGGCAAACAGAGGAATTTCCGCTGGGAAGAATAGTTAGCGTAGACGGGACTGTCAGGTCGGTAACCTCTGTCGCTTCCATGTATCAGCATCTTGCAGGGCCACTTAGCGAAGGGGCATTAGACGTCCCTCTGACCTGCTAATAACAAATCCTCCATTTTTTGTTATTCTACTAACATAGCGTATATTAATTAAAAAGAGCCGAAAAACAGTATCAAAAACGCTATAGCAAACCCGGATAGTTTTTTGGCATGGAGCTTGTGATGCCGCAGCGGGTTTCAGCATCGAGCTTTGCTCGATGACTGATGCATTTTGCTTGAGGCAAAATGCACATGCTACATGCTTGTCCGCGAAATATTCGCGGACTGCTATAATGGAGGATGGTTCAAATGGCAGAAGCCGAATGCCCGGAATGCGCGGGAAAAATAGCGCTCATGGAAGGGACGGAAGTGGGTGAAATCATAACGTGCGCCGACTGCGGATGCAAGCTTGAGGTCACGGCAGTGAATCCGCCAGCGGTGCAGAAGGCTCCTGAGGTCCAGGAGGATTGGGGCGAGTAAGATGGCTGCAACGGGCGCACGGCAAGCGGAGGCGGTAAGATGAGGCTTGGGTTAATCTACACAATCATAACGCCGGAGAACAAGCTTCTCCTTTCGGCAGCGCAAGCGCGCGGTGTGGAGCTTGAGCGCATAAGCGATGACTCGATTCTCATGGACGTGCACCGCACAGGTGATGCGGCATCCTTCGATGCCGTATTGCAGCGCTCTTCCAGCTATTCCCGCAGCCTTTACATCTCACAGTATTTCGAAGAAGCAGGAACGCGTGTTGTGAATTCCTATGCCACACAGAGGTTGTTTGGGGACAAGGCATCCACTTCTTTTGCGCTTGCAAGGGCAAAAATACGCACGCCAAGGACAATAGTGGCATGTTCACCAGAATCAGCTCGCGCCGCGGCAAGGGAGCTCGGATTCCCGCTTGTGATAAAACCCCCAATGGGAAGCTGGGCGCGCATGGTGCAACGCATAAATGATAATGACTCACTTGATGCGGCGATTGAGTGCCGCGAGGAAATGGGCAATGTCTGGCAGAAGATATATTATTTGCAGGAGTTTGTCAAGAAGCCAGGCCGCGACATACGCGTGTTTGTCGTTGGAAACGAGGCGATTTGCGCAATCTACCGCAATTCCACTGAAAAAAGCGGCTGGATTACAAACACCGGCCGGGGCGGCACTGCAAGCAACTGCCCGCTCACGCCCGAAATTTGCGAGCTTGCAATTGCCGCAAGCTCAAAGCTTGCAGGCGAGGGAATTTACGGCGTTGACATGATGGAAGGCCCCGAGGGGCTCATGGTGCACGAAGTGAACCATACCACTGAGTTTAGGAATTCCATTGCGCCAACCGGCACTGACATTCCTGGGAAGATGATAGATTTCCTGATTCAACATGCAAAGAGGTAGGTTTTGATGATACGAGCAAGCATTATCGGGGCATCTGGTTACACTGGCGGCGAGCTTTACCGCCTGCTTATCATGCACCCTGAGGTGCAGGTCGAGCAAATCACAAGCGAGCGCTTTGCTGGCGAATTTGCGACAAAGATACACCCGAACCTCCGCTCTTTCACGCAACAGAAGTTTGTCTCAGTAAAGGAAATGAAGCGCGACACTGATGTCGTGTTTCTTTGCACGCCGCATGAGAAGGCAATGGATTATGTTGCGGAATTCATGTCTACTGGCATGAAGATAGTGGATCTGTCCGCGGACTTCCGGCTGCGCAATGCGCAAACATACGAGCAGTATTACACAAAGCACAGGCACCCCCAGCTTCTGTCGCAGGCAGTGCTTGGCATTCCGGAGCTTCACCGCGAGGAAATAAAGAGCGCAAAGCTCGTGGGCACCGCAGGCTGCCTCTCGACAAGCGTCATCCTCGCGCTTGCGCCCCTTGTCAAGAATGGATTGATTGACCTTGAGCACATCATTGTGGATTCCAAAATCGGAAGCGCGGCAGCAGGCGCCGCATTTGATATCTCCACTCATCACCCTGAGAGGCAGGGCGTTGTGCGCTCTTACAAGCCGACCGGGCACCGTCACACTGCTGAAATCGAGCAGGAAATGGGCCTGCTTGCAGGCAGGCAGGTGCGCGTCGGGCTTACGCCCCATGCCGTTGAGATGGTGCGCGGAATAATGAGCACAACCCATTGCTGGCTGCCAAAGCCATTGGCGGACATTGACCTCTGGAAGGCATACCGCGGCTTTTACAAGGACTCGCCATTCGTGCGCCTTGTGAAGGAAAAGGGCACGCTGTACAGGTATCCAGAGCCAAAGATGGTAATCGGCACGAACTTCTGCGACATTGGGTTTGAGCTTGACCCAACAATGCCAAGGCTCGTTGTGATGAGTGCGATTGACAACCTTGTGAAGGGCAGCGGCGGGCAGGCAATACAGTGCATGAACCTGATGTTTGGGCTGGATGAAAAAGTTGGGCTGTGGAGGCCAGGAATGCATCCAATATAAGCGAGCAATGAAGAAAAAAGGCATTCATTGGCAGGCAAATTGACATTGAATGCGCATATTGAAAGGCGGTTGCATATGATTGTCGTGAAAATTGGTGGAAGCATATTTGGCAGGGAGGAAAAGCTCCTTGCAGACATCGCCAGCCTTGGGCAGCAGATCATTCTCGTTCATGGCGGCGCTGCCGAAACGACAAAGCTTGCTGAAAAAATCGGCGTGCCTGTGCAATACATTACCTCTCCCGACGGCTTCAAGTCCAGGCACACCACCCGCGAGATGATGGATATTTTTCTCATGGCAGTGGGCGGGAAAATCAACAAGACTCTGGTTGCGCGCCTTCAGAAGCTTGGCGTAAATGCCGTTGGCATCTGCGGCATGGATGGCAGGATGCTCTTGGCGCGAAGAAAGATTCTCACAAGCATCGAGGATGGCAAGACAAAAATGGTGCGTGATGACTATACTGGCAAGATTGAGAAGGCGAATGCAAATCTGCTGCAAGCATTGCTAGGGGGCGGCTTTACGCCTGTTGTTGCACCCATTACGCTCTCAGAGGAATCCGAGCCTCTGAATTCAGATGGTGACAGGACAGCTGCGATGATAGCAGTGGCAGTGGGTGCGCAAAAGCTCGTGCTGCTCACGGATGTGGATGGGTATTTTGCAAATTTTCCAAATGATTTTGTGCCAAATATGAATGCCGGTGAAATTGAAAATGCAATGAAGACGGCAACTGGGGGCATGAAGAGGAAGCTGCTTGCCGCAAAGGAAGCAATAGCTGGTGGAGTAAGTGAAGTGATTCTTGCAAATGGGCAAAACGATGCGCCCCTATCAGCCGCACTGAATGGTGCAGGAACACACCTATCGAAGTGATTGAGGGTGTGCGCATTTTGCGCACATCACAAAGTGATTGCAATGGACGCACAACAAATAATGGAGCTTGAGAAGAATTTCGAAGTGCCGGTCTACCCCAAGCGCAACATGGTGCTTGCGCGCGGGCAGGGCACGCGCGTATACGATAGCAACGGCAAGGAATACATTGATTGCGCAGCAGGTGTCGCAGTAGCGGTGCTTGGGCACAACCATCCGGCACTTGTGAAGGCAGTAAGCGAGCAGGCAGGCAAAATGATTACCTGCTCATCTTCGTTCCAGAACGAGCCGCGCGCAAGGCTGTTGGAAAGGCTTGCAGCAGTTGCAAAGCCGCTGGGCTTATCGCGCTCGTTCCTTTCCAATTCGGGCACAGAGGCAATTGAGGCTGCCATGAAATTTGCGCGCGCCTACACAAAGAAAAAGAATTTCATCGCATGCATGAGCGGCTTTCATGGCAGGACAATGGGTGCCCTCTCGCTTACTTTCAAGCCTGCATACAGGGAGCCATTCGTGCCACTTGTGGAGAGCGTGAAGCACGTGCGTTATGGGGATGCAAATGCGCTGCGCGATGCAATAGATGAAAATACTGCAGCCGTTTTCCTCGAGTGCATACAGGGCGAAGGCGGGGTTCGCATGCCGCCAGATGGCTATCTGCAGCAGGCGCGCGAGATTTGCACACAAAAGGGCACACTGCTCGTCATTGACGAGATACAGACTGGCATGGGCAGGACTGGGAAGCTTTTCGCATCCGAGCATTTTGGCATCAAGCCTGACATGGTCACGCTTGCAAAGGGCATTGCTGGCGGCTTGCCGATGGGCGCGACAATAGTGCGCGAAGAGATTGCGCAATCGCTAAAGCCATTGCAGCACGGAAGCACGTTTGGCGGAAATCCGCTGTGCTGCGCCGCATCACTTGCGGTGTTTGACACGATAGAGCGCGATCATCTTGTGCAGAATGCCGCAGATGTTGGCGCATATTTCATGAACGGACTTAAGAGGATGGCGGCTGAGAAAAAGGACATCCGCGAAGTGCGCGGCATGGGGCTGCTCATTGGCATGGAAATGAAGAAGCCTGTCAAGGATTATCTCATGGGCTTGGCAGAGCGCGGTGTGATTGCGCTTTCAGCAGGTGACACAGTGCTTCGCTTCGTACCGCCGATAATATTCTCACGGGAAGATGCGGACAAGGTTCTTGCAGCGCTAAACGAGGTTGTTGGATGACTGAAATGCAATTCCTACTGGATTTGGTTCGTGCCTACAGTCCCTCAAGGCACGAGGCACCGGCGGCAAAAGTCCTCCATGCGCAGATGCAGAAGCTTGGCTTTGAGCACTCCTGGATAGATGAGGCAGGCAATGCTGTTGCAACAAACTGCGCACGCAACGAGCCAATAGACTTGCTGATATTCGGGCATATTGACACTGTGCCTGGGCAGCTTGCGGTGCGAGAGGAAAATGGCAAAATATTTGGCAGGGGCGCGGTGGATGCCAAATCCCCGATGGCAGCATTGCTTTTTGGCGCTGCAAAGGCAAATGTTGATTACAATGTTATGGTTGCAGGCGTGGTGGAAGAGGAAATCACCACTTCAAAGGGCATACGGCATCTTCTCACCTATTGCAAGCCCAAGATGGCGATTTTAGGTGAGCCGTCAAACACCAATGGCATCACTATTGCATACAAGGGCAGGCTTGTGATTGAAGGGAAGATGCATGGCCAGTCCATGCACTCTGGCATGAGAGAGGAGAATCCTATTGAGCGCACATTTGAGTTTTACCAAACTCTAAGGCATGCATTCCCCCAGCATGGCACTTTTGATTCTGTCATTATGAACATGACGCATGTGCATGCGGGCACGCGCGAAGTGCTAAACGTCGTGCCATCAGAGCTTGATTTTGACATTGATGTGCGCTATGCGCCTGGCACAAGCGCGCATGACATTGAGAAAAAGGTGCGTGAGCTTATGCCGCGCAACGTGCATATCACTGTAAAAGAGCAGCTTGATGGCTATGGAATCGAGGTCAATCATCCCCTTGTGCGCGCAATGGTGCCTTCGATGCGCGAGCACGGGCTTGCGCCGCGCTATGTGAAGAAGAGCGGAAGCGCGGACATGAATATCACCGGGCCTGCGGGCATTCCAACAATCGCCTACGGGCCTGGGGACTCAAAGCTTGACCACACTGATTCAGAAGTTGTGGATATTGCGGATTACAAGAAGGCAATCGAAGTTGCGGCATCCACAATGAAGCGGCTGAAAGGCGAGCTTTCAAAATAATCCTTTTCTAGTCGTGCTTTAGGAATTGCTGCACCATGAATTCCTTGCCAGGGCCAGCTTTTTTCAGAAGCGCAAGCACGTCGTTTGCAGAAGACACTTCTTCAAGCTGCTCAGCTACAAACCACTGCATGAACTGCTCGGAAATCTTGTCTTTTTCGCCCCTTGCGGCATCCACTATGTTGCAAATAAGCTCTGTTACTTTTTCCTCGTGCGTTAGCGCTGCTTGTGCCGCTTCAACGCCGGTTGAATAAACGGCTTTTGGCGCAGGAATGGCGGGTATTTTCACATCTGCGCCGGCATCCGAGAGGAACTTTATCATCTTCTGGCCGTGCACCTTCTCCTCATCCGCCTGCTTGTAGTAATAGTCTGCGAATATCTTGAGCCCCTCGCTGTCGAAATATGCGGCAATCGCATAATAGGAGGACATCGCAAAAAACTCATGCCCTATCTGCTCGTTAATAAGCTGGTGCGTTTTCTTCCCGATAAGCATCCAAACCACCTCTGGCATTTGCTAATTGCACGGTGAATTTAATAAGAGTATGGCGGCGTTATGCACGGGCGGGGCAAGATGCTAAGCCCGCACCGGGATAGGCTGGCGCATTGGCATTTTCACAAGCGCTGCCTCCTGTGACAGCTTTCTTCCGGGCGGAAGCCTTGTCTGAAAGTCCGGTGGAACCGAGCCGATAAGCCGTGGCGCATTTATTTTAAATTGCGGGTTGAATGACACATCCCCGTTGCTGCCAACCTCGCCTTTCATCGCAGCCTGCAGCCGGGCGTTTATCGCCCTAAGCTCCATTGCTTTTTCGCGAAGCTCTCGGATGTCAGACTCTGATACAAACTCATCTGCATACGCGCCCATCGATGCACCCGTGAATTCGTTTGCCCGCATGCGCTGGTAAAGGGCTTTCAGTTTTGCAAACGCTTCCCTGCCCTTCTGCGTTCCGATTTCAAAGCGCTCATTATTGTCCTCTGTTATGCCCCCGTCAACAAGCACCAGGCCTGCCGCATTTCCAGTCATTATCATCATGTCGCAATTACGGATTTCCTGCGTCGTGAAAACGCCCCTCCTTGTTTTATAGCCCAATTCCTGTGCAGCTATCTCTGCAAGCTGCATCGTGAGGCCAGGAAGCGCGCCATCTTCAATTCTCGGCGTAATGAGCGTGTTGCCTTTGAGGATGGCTATGTTTTCTGCAGAGCCTTCTACGGGATAACCATTGAGGTTTTTCCAGACAACTTCGTTTAGCCGTGCATAAAAATCTGCATTGCCTGGGTCTGTCCCAATCAGCCTCTCGCGCAGCGCAATCATCTTGCGCACCGCGCGCATTGATGACGGGTAATTCTCGCCTAACTTCCTCTCCGGATGCTCGACTTTCTTCCGCTCAGAAAGAAAAAGGACTACCATCCCCTTTCCAGTGTCATTCTTGCCGTGATACGGGACCTGGGGGAATGCGATAAGGGTGTATTGAAATGGGTACAAATTGCGGAGCACAATGTTCCTTGCAGGCCCAAGGTACATGAGCGGCCGGATGTAAAGCCCGTTGCATACGTGCACACTGCCGTCTTCCGCAAGGATGCGCATTTTTTGGTCAAATCCGTTCATGTAAATTACGTTTGCAAGCGCAAGCATGTGCTCCTCAAGGGGCATCTGCGGGTAGCCATATAAGGAATTTTCAGCGTTGAAAATCATGCGCCGGAAGTTGAGGTCCATATGATAACTGAAGGTCCTTCCGTTTGCTGTTCTGTCAACGCCGCCGCCCTCGAATATGCTCACGCCATAATTTATGGATTTGGAGCTGAAATCCACTCCAGATGAACCCACTGTTGAAAACGAGTATGTTGGATTTGATTCGCTTCCGACCAAGCAATTTGCATGGAATATGATGATGTCACTGAATTTCTCTGGGTAAATGAATTCCATCCCATCGCCTCCCGTGTGCATTTCTCCAATAAAGTATTTAACAGTGTCTTTGCATGTGAAAAACTACGTCCATTGCCGAATTTTGTTACATACTTTTTTAAATTAAAATCATCACAAGGAAAAACAGAATGGAGGGATTGGAATGACCAACTCAAAGAGAGGTGAGTGCGCAAACAACGCTAGCAACGGGTGTTTGGAAATTATCCCTCCAGCAGTTCTCGGTCATAAGGTGCGGTGAACCCCGCGCAAAAGCGCGGGGCATGCCCCCCGCAGGCAAAGCTCATTCTTCACTAGGTGCAGTCACGGGCATGGCCGCACCTTATGAGGCAACTAAAGTAGCTTCTTGCATAACTGACAAAACAAAAGGCGAGCGGAGCACAGAAAGAAAGGAAAAAAGCATAAGCCGCAAGACGAACAACACGGAAGTTAGCCGCCAGATGGGCTATTTTTCCGTTTCCGGTTCAAGGAAAGGTTTTTTGCATCCGACGACTGGTTTTGGGGCTGCGGCAGCTGCAAGCTTTGCCTCTCCCTCAAAAATCGGAAGGCCTCGTGCATTGTCTCCTCAAGAAGCAGCAGAGGCGCGTGAAACTTACTTTTCGCAATTCGTCAGCGTGCGCGAGATTGCGCGCTATTACGGCGTTTCGCACTCGGCGGTATGGCGGGCGATATGGAACAAAAACAGGTCATAAGGTGCGGCGAACCCTGCCTTCGGCAGGGCATGTCGCGCTGACAGATATGGAACTGGTAGGTGCGACATGACCGCACCTTATGAGGTGAAAATATGCCAGGTGGATTGAGCAGAATGATGGGCGAGATGCAGGCAAAACAAGAGGTTCGAAAACAGATCCCATTCGGGCTTGACAGGCTTGCCGTTCTCCCTAGATTCAAAAATGGCGAGCCATCTGGTGGCGTTGCGGCAGCATTTTTCAGGGACAAGCCGCCTTCGGATTATGTGTATACAAAGCGCGACGGGCTTGTCTGAAAAACTATCCCTCAAGCAGATGCTCGGCAATCGCGCCATACGCCGGCCTTGAAATCAGTATGCCAAGCACATATCCGAGCACTGTAGCGGTCGCAAAGCCGATAATCTCCACCAATCCTGAGAACAAAAGAAGCGGAAGCATGGTAACTACGGCAACAACGACGTTTGTGGTGATTATCGAGAACGCCTTCTCAAGCTTCTTGTCAAGGGATTCCCCAGTTTTTTTGAGAAGCTCGTCAGTGATGACAATCTGCGAGTCCACGGACACGCCGATTGCGGCAAATATTCCTGCCATCGCAGCCAAGTCGATGGTAAAATAGCCGATTATTGACACCAATATTATCATCTCTGAAAGCGAGATGAAAATGACTGGAATGATAAATTTGGGGCTGCGGTAGCGGATGCCCACTATGAGTGAAACAACAATAAGCACAAGCGCCGCGCCAATTGTGCTGAGCCGCAGGAATTCCTGACCCATCGGCGCAGGGATGGAAGTTGCGCTTCCAAGTGAAATCGGAATCGGAAGCGAGCCGCCCTTGAGTATGGATTCAACTTCGCGCTTGTTCTTCTCTGCCGAAAGTGCGCGCTCCTGTGCCGTGAAGCCCTGTGCAGGGCCTGTTATCGTGTAGCCTCCGGAATTCACGCCAGTTGTGACAGAAGGCGCGAGTCGCGGGGCAGAAAGAAGCCCGACTGCTTTCCATTCATTTACCGAGTCTGATGCGCCTGCGCCCCCTGCGCTTATGCTAAAGAGCGGCCGCATCTCCTCCGGGGGCTTTTCAACAATGATGAATCGGTCTTTGAGGGAGTTTTTCAATTCCGCGCTTGCGGCAGATGAAATTATCGCCTTTGTCTTGTTGGTTTTGTTTTGCAATTCGCTTGCATTCACAGTTTCCTCAAGGTAAACACCTATCTCATCGCCCTCGAGAAGCAGCGCTTTCTTCGCAAGCCCGACTGCCACTTCCTCAGATATAGGCTGCGCCTTGGACGTGTTTGCAAGCAGGTCAGAGCGCGTTATTATCACAATGGAGTCAGTAGGCCTGTCAAGGAACATGTAAAGCGGGTAATTCGCCTTTCCCTGCACCACTTCTGCGAAATGCAGATTCCCCGCAGATGTGATTGAGAATGAGACGCCCCAGTCAGCGCCCTGCAAATACTGCGTTGGGACAGGCGCTATTGTGCCAGAGTATATCTCATCGCCGCTCACTGCGACTTTCCCATCCACAATGCCCTGGTAAACACCCTGCTTGGAAAGCAGCCTCTC
Source organism: archaeon (assembly GCA_020056305.1). Taxonomy (GTDB): domain Archaea; phylum Micrarchaeota; class Micrarchaeia; order Anstonellales; family Anstonellaceae; genus JAGVIA01. The sequence continues at coordinate 21,325 of JAGVIA010000034.1, forward strand.
GATGTCATTGACAAGCTGCGGGTTGCCCTGCGGCACTTCCACATATATTTCGCTGTCGCCGACAGGCCGCACCTTCACCTCGGTAAGGCCGAATGTCGCGCTTCTTGTCTTGATTGTTTGCACCATCTGATCCATGGTGAGTACGTCTGCAGGCCGATCAAGAATGACGGGAATGCGCACGCCTCCTGAGAAATCAATGCCGAACTTGATGCCCTGCGTTACCGAGAGCGCAAGTGCAAGTATGGTTACCACTGCCAAAAGGAGCACGCGCCGGTCAGTGTATATCGCATGGAGCTGCATAACATTACCCCTCGAAAATGCTCTTGAAAATCGGCTTTTCCTCTATCAATCTGCCGTTTTTCTCGCGGCTCTGCGCATAGTGCAGTATGATTATGGCATTTATGCCCCATGTCGCAAACAGGTCGCCGACAAGGCCGCAAATCGCAACAGCCGCAATCTCATAATAGGTGCTTATGTGCGTGATTGAGCCAAGCACGAAAAGCACGATGAATGCCGCAAGCGCAGCCACGCTCATTGTTGCGCCGGTCTTGAACGCGTCAAATGCGCGCTCCGCCGCAGTCCCCTCCTTTCTCTTTATGACGCGCATGGTGAGCAGCACGTCTGTGTCAAGGGAGAAGCCTATCAGCATGAGTATTGCGGCAAACGAGGCAAGCGAGAATGGAATGCCAAAGAGGCCCATTGCGCCCAATGCTATGATAACATCGGCGAGAGCGCCCACAAGCACTGCAATGCTTGGCACAATGGTGCGGAAGAACAGGAAAACGGCAATTGTGACAAAAACCGCGGCAATTAGCATGGTGGTCCCGGCGCGCTCGATGAACTTGGATGAAAGGGATGCGCTTACCTCGTCAAACGATATGCTCGTGTATGGGGATGAATCCCCAAGAAGTGAAATCAGGCTTGCTTTTCGGTCATCTCGCATCTTTGCCGATGCGGCTGCAACTGCCTTGCTAAGCTCGTTCGTTTGCTTTATGTCACTTGCTTTCGTGTCCAATCCTGCAGCATTGAATATGATGTCCGCGCTTGCATCGATATCGACTTTTGCCTTCGCATATGCATCTGCCGCGCCTTCCGCCCCCGTGTCCGCATCTGCCTCAAGGCGGGAAACATCGTCGATTTTTGAGAAAAACACGGTTTTTGCAGTGTCTGCCGCCAGGAGCTCCTCATCCTGCTCAAGCTCGATTTCCACTATTTTTGCGCTCGCATTCACCGGGTCATCAAGCACCTTTATGCTGGTGACTGCAAGCCCGCCATCCACAAGCGCAGTCTGTATCACGTCTGCGGAAGGGTCCCCTATTGCGCCAAGGCGGATAAGCGTTCCGCCCCGGAAATCCACGCCGAGCTTAATTTGGGGTATGAAGAATAGCGAGATGAGTATCAGGGCTATTGGAAAGATTGCAAGGCGCTTGTAATCTCCAAGGTATGGATTTGGGATTGAAACCATATAGACAGGCAACTCCCGGGCTGCAGGAACAGTGTACACATTTGCTCCAGATAGTTTTTAAACATAAATATTCCGAAAGGATAGGGATAGCTCAACAACTGCGGGTGCGCGGGCATCATTTTGCCCGTAAGAAGCGCATCCGCCTAAAGTCCATGTGCTTAGCACGTCGGGCTTTAGCCCGCAGTTGTTGTAGATTAATTCCCCTTCTTGGCTGGTTTGATGGCGTCATCGCAAGCGATAGTGAGCGTCTGGGACAAGACCGGGGTTGCCGACTTTTGTAGGGTGCTTGCCAAGTGCGGCTATAATATAATATCAAGCGGAGGCACTGCCAAGGCGCTAACGGATGCGGGAATCGCGGTCACCGAGGTGTCGGATTACACTGGCTTTCCGGAGATGTTCGGCGGCCGCGTAAAGACACTGCACCCGAAAATAGCAGGCGGCATCCTCTATGACCGCAAAAGGGATGCAAAAGAGGCAAAGCAGCAGAAAATCGAGCCTATTGACATTGTCGTCGTGAATTTCTATCCCTTTGAGCAAGTTGCTGCCAAGGGCGCGGGCATCGGTGAGCTTATCGAGAACATCGATATAGGCGGGCCGAGCATGGTGCGCGCCGCTGCAAAGAATTTTCAGCATGTCGCAGTTATTGTCAGGCCTGAGGATTATGCAAAAGTGGCTTCAGAGCTTGAGAAGACTGGCAAGATATCTGAAAAAACCCGCTTCGAGCTTGCAAAAAAGGCATTTGAACGCATTGCGCACTATGATGCCATAATTTCAGATGCGTTGTCAAACATAGAGCAAAAAGATGAATTCCCGGATAAAATCACGCTTCGCTTTGAGAAGGCATATCCGCTACGCTACGGCGAAAATCCGCACCAAAAGGCTGCGGCATACCGGATAGCTGGCAGGGTTTCCATATTTGACGCAAGGATATTTTCCGGCAAGCAGATGTCATACAACAACTTTTTGGATGCGGACTCTGCGCTTTCGCTCATTTTGGAATTCCCGTCTGATACGCCGGCGTGCGCAATAATAAAGCACAACAACCCGTGCGGCGGTGCGACTGCCCCTACATTGCAGGAAGCATATGTGAATGCTCGCGCAACAGACCCGATTGCGGCATATGGAAGCATCATCGCATTCAACCAGAAGCTGGATGCAAAAACTGCAGCGGCAATGGGCGACAAGTTCATCGAGGTCATACTTGCGCCAGGGTATGAGCCTGAAGCCCTTGAAGTCCTAAAGCGCCGCCCAAGCAGGAGAATACTTGACGTGTCCGACCTTTTTGCGGTTGCAAACATGCGCCGCGTGAATTTCCGCACCATAACCGGCGGCATGCTCTATCAGGATGAGGACAGGGAAGTGTATGATGAAATTGCAGCCAAAGCAGTAAGCAGGCGGACGCCTTGCAAAGATGAGATGGCATCCATGCACTTTGCGATGAAATTTGCCAAGCACACCAAGTCAAACGCAGTCATAATTGCACGAGGCACGCAACTTATTGGCGTTGGCGCAGGGCAGATGAGCCGCATTGATTCCACCCGGATTGCGATAAAGAAGGCAACTGACAACGGCTTTGACACAAAAGGCGCGGTTTGCGCGTCAGATGCGTTCCTCCCGTTTCCGGACGTGCTAGAAAAGCTTGCGGACGCGGGCATAATCGCCCTTGCGCAGCCGGGCGGCTCAAAAAACGATGCCGAAGTGATAAAGGCTGCGGATGCGCGCGGCGTTTCGATGATATTCACGGGCTTGCGGCACTTCAGGCACTGATTGGCGGGTTTTGATGGAAAAGAAAGCTGCTGTTTTCATCGGAAGGTTCCAGCCATTGCACAAGGGGCATCTTTTTGCAATTAAGAAAATAGCCAAAAGGCACAAGGCGCTCTATATAGTAATCGGAAGCGCGCAAAAAAAGAATGAGCCAGAAAATCCATTCAGCCTGCGCCAGCGGAAAAAAATGCTGCTGCTGGAATTGCAGCCGATTGCGCAAAAAATGAAGGCGAAATTCCAGATATTCGCGCTCAATGACAATCCAAGCAACGCGCGGTGGCTGGATGATTTTTTCAAGGCTGTGCCAAAATTCGGCGTTGCGTATTCCAATAATCCGCTTGTGAGAAAGCTGCTTCGCTCAAGAGGCGTTGTTGTGCGCGGGACCGGCAGCCAAAAACGCTCGATTTACCAAGGGAAACGCATCCGCGGCAAAATGCTTGCCGGGAAAAAATGGCAGGATTGCATTCCGGAAAAGATTGTGGCTTACGTCCGCATGGAAGCCAGATAATTCACGCTCCAGTTGCAATGCAAAAGTTATTGTTGCACCGTGCCAACGATCCGCAATCAGCATGTATCGTGCACGGCAGTCTGCATGCGTCAGTATTCGTGGCGGAATCATGGTGACAGATTAGGGGTGCGGGGCAATCAGCGGGCCCTGCGCATGGCCTGACGCAGTTCGAGTCTTGGTTTATGTATTGAGCATTGCAAGGATGTGGCGGAGTGCCGAAAACCCTCATGGGGTAATATGCGCATCTCATCGTGCCAGCATAATTCGCGCATACCCCGTTGCAGCAGTCCGAATTGCCACTGCACGTTCCAGGGAAAGACTTGCATTTTGTGCAGCCATTGTTCCATCCACAGACGCCCGATGCGCACTCGCTGCTCCATTCACCTGGATTCGTACATGCGGGTGCCGCAGGGGTTACTCCAGAGAACGTGACGAGTCCGGCAGGATTGCACACAGTGCATTCCGCATAAGGCATGGAACTAATGCTGTATTCCACATCCAGGTTGAAGCCCATGCCGCCGCGGCAGAAATCCCCCGCATCGATCTGTATGGTATTGACTGCTCCAAATCCATGATTCACATATGGGGTGATGTCATAAGGTCCGATGTAACAGTTTTGGCATAATGGCCCCCTGCCGCAGCTGTCAAATACGCGTAGCTGGTCATTTACATATACTCCGCCATAGTCGTCTACATTGATGTTCTTCAGCTTGACAGTCGTAAGCCTTATGGTTGGTGCGCTCGTTATTGTGAATTTGTATGCAGCATATGGCGCCCATGCTGTACCTCCCCAAACGTGAGTGGTTGTTGTGCAACAGCCGCATGTTCCTGCGTTGCAAACATAAATAGATGGAACGCAGCAGTCGCTATTCCCGTTCGGGCAGCCACCGCCGCTTCCGGAACAGCAATTCAATGCAAACGTCGCAAGGTTGTTCGCCTCGCTGATTTCATTCTGTATCACATTTGGGTTGTCAGCATTCGCCCGTATTGTCTTCGGGCCGGGCGTTGTGCAGACTGCTAAAACTCCGGTGTTTGGCGCAGATGCGCCTGCCGCAAGCGCCACAACGGAGATAGGATAGCTTGCCTGCAAGTTGAAAGTCATCCCAGAGCTTGCCGAATCAACAAGTGTGGTGGATGCAGGCGCACCGCCATCCCCATCATTGGACGTTCCGACATTCAGGGCAAACGCATTCCCAACTACTTGGGTGGAGCTAGGCAGCGGCCCCACAAAACTTGCAACCATGTCTGGCATTGCAGGCTCAATACATTCGAATGATGCGCTCCAATCCGCGTTGTTCCCCTCGTTTTCTTCAACATTATTCTCAGATGAATCGGCAATAAGGCTCAATGTGTAGCTTCCTGCGGTGCTTGGGCACCTGACAGCATAAATCCATCCGCCGTCATCCCCACCTGCGGGTATTTCCATGTTCACAAAATGGTTCGCCTGCGTCTCTCCGTCCAGCAGCACGCCCGTATAGGACGGTTCCGATGCGCCATATCCGATGTTTCGCGTGTAAATAGTAGCTTCAAATTCCGAATTCACTTCATGTTGGATGCTAAAATCCCCGGTTGCGTCTGCCACAAGGTCGGGCTGCGTTGTCAGAATGCATTCGAACGGGTATGCCTGGATGTTGTTTGCCTCGTTGCCCCCCTCATTCACCCGATCAACCCCGCCTGCATTTGCAGTAATCGTTAGTTCATGCGGCCCGGCATCTCCGCACTGCATTCTAACTTGTTGTGCAAACGACTCTGGGGACGGCAGCTCCTGCACGGTGAAGGGATTTTCAAGCACATCATCATTGCTATCAAGCAATTCGACCGGCATTCCATCAACATCTATGCGCGTTTGCGACGGCCCTGCATCGCCCGGGCCATTGTTGCGTGTCAGAATCGTAATTTCAAAAAGTGAGCCGGCAGGATGCCCTCCGACCACGTCCCCTTGCAAATATGCCTCGAGGTCAGGGAATAGCTGCGGTGGCATCTCACACACACCCTCCAAATTGCAAACATAGCCAATGCAGCAGTCATGATCATTCTGGCAGTCGATGTCGCTGCCAGGAAGTATGCAGCAGAATTCATTTCCGTTTGCATCAGATTCGCAAGCCTGCCCGCCGCAGCATTTGTTGGCTTCTGGGTCAGGGTCGCAGGGATTCCGCGCAGACAAGCAAGATTGGCACGTGCCCAACACTGCATCGCAAACCAGCGTGCCCGAAGGGCAGCAGTCCGGACTATCTGGGTCACATTCATAGTCGATGCCCCCGTATGGCACGCACTGCCCGTAATCCTGCAAATTCTCATCTGTTTGGCATGCAGTGCAGGAAGAAACAAAGCAGTCGCAATCAGGGCAATAGTTGTCAGAATTCCAGTCGCACGTCTCTCCATAGTCGCACTGTCTGTTTCCGCAGTGCTCGCAAATATTGTTCAGGCAGACCTTGGGAGTGCAGCATATCCCCTCCCCGCAGGCAGCGCACCCTTCCTGCTCCTGCGCACTGCACCTTCCAAACAGATTCACAGTTCCTGTTTCAGTGCGCTCTGCGCCATCGATGCCAAGATAGGTTATTGTGACCTGATGCTCATAATTGCCGCCGGGCTGGCAGGGCAGCCCGGTGTCAAAGACAAGAGTCTTGCGGCTGCCGGGCGCAAACAGCTCGCCAGTTGGCCCTCCAGACACAAGATTTGCCTGCTTTCCGTCAAGCGCCATTGATTTGAAGCGCAATCTGTCCTCTCCAGTGTTCTGCAAAACAGCAACAAAGCCGCCTGCAGGCGTTTTGGTGTGCTCCAGCATGCCAAACGGGTTTGCGTTGCCTTTCCAGTACGTGTCGCTGTGCGTGTATTTTGTTTCCGCACTAAGCCCCGGCACGTCAAGGAGCGCACCTGCGACGGCAAGCACAATGATAAGCACAACTGCAAGGAGAATGGTATATTCAGTTGCCGTCACGCCGCGCATCATCAGTTAGGCTTCAAAAACAAAGTTTATAAGGAAAATGGCACTGCACTTGCGCGGGCTCTTTTCCTCCAGCAGTGTTCTTATCTGAAAAATATCGGCGCGGGGCGCAATGTCCTGCTAAAAAAATTGCCTTGATGCGTGGGCTGTTGACCCTATTGCCCCGTTATTACCAAGGTTGGGACATAGCGGTCCGTAGTGGTGCCATCCCCAAGCTGGCTATAGTCATTTTGTCCCCAGCATAACGCCTTATCGTCTTCCCGTATGGCACACGTATGATGACCTCCGGCGCTTATGGCAGTATATGTGTCGTCCCCGGCAATGGGCGTGGGCACCAGCCTGTCCGTGCCAGATGTGTCATCCCCAATCTGGCCGTTGGAATTGTATCCCCAGCATAAGACCTTGCCGTCTTCCCGTATGCCGCACACATGTTCACTTCCGGCTCTTATGGCAGTATATGTGTCGTCCCCGGCAATGAGCGTGGGCGTCAAACGAGCAAAACGGTTGCCATCACCAAGCTCGCCATAGTTGTTGTATCCCCAGCATAAGACCTTGCCGTCTTCCCGTATGCCGCACGTATGCAATGCTCCGGCGCTTATGGCAGTATATGTGTCGTCCCCGGCAATGAGCGTGGGCGTCAAATGATCAACACGGGTGCCATCGCCCAGCGCGCCAGCGTCATTTAATCCCCAGCATAAGACCTTGCCGTCCGAAGCGCGCATACCACATGTATGCTGATATCCGGCGCTTATGGCAGTATATGTGTCGTCCCCGGCAATGAGCGTGGGCACCAGCCTGTTCGTGCCAGATGTGCCATCACCAATCTGGCCGGCATGATTGTCTCCCCAGCATAAGACCTTGCCGTCTTCCCGTATGCCGCACGTATGATAACTTCCGGTGCTTATGGCAGTATATGTATAGTCCCCGGCAATGAGCGTGGGCGTCAATTTATGGACAGTGGTGCCATCACCAATCTGGCCGGCGCCATTTAATCCCCAGCATAAGACCTTGCCGTCTTCCCGTATGCCGCACGTATGATAACCTCCGGCGCTTATTTCACTATACGCTGCACTGCATTGCTGGTTTGAATTGCAGAAGAAATAGGAGCAGCACTCATTGCCTGTTGGGCAGGATGCGCCCTCTTCTGTTAGGCAGAGTGTGCATGCAGGAGAGCCTTCACTGAGATCGCACCAGTAACCGTCGCAGCATATATCACCACCACAGGAGATGGGGTTGCAGTCCTGCGCGCAGTTCGCGCAGCTCTCGCCAGAATCACAGATTTCATTGCCGCAGGCGGATGCCATGTCCATGCATAGGAACGACTCGTCCACCAAAGACCATGCACAAATCAGCCCCTGCTCCGCGCAGCAGTTTGCCGAGTTGCCATCTTCACAGCTGATGCCCTGCCCTTTGCAGTTGCTTATGATATTCCAAGGTGCGCGGTTGTTTCCTGTGTTTGGTTCGGGCACCACGCTAGCGCCGTCGGCATAATTGACATATGCAACAAGCGCAACCTCTTCTGTTGCACCGGAAACTGACGGGCATGTTGTTTCGACATCCCAGCTCAATGATTCGCCCGGCCTAATGACGTCGAAGGGGGAGAGTTCGCGCATGGACATCTCAGTGCCCTCCGCATCAATCCTGAGGAGGCGAACAGGATAGTGAAACCCATCCCGGTTGAAAATGCCAGTCCCTATGTTTGTTGCGGTTATTGTCATGATGATGGGATCACCGGAAAAGCATGAGACTGTACCTAAAAGAGAAACCTCAAGGTCAGGCGTGCCGCCCTCGCAGAGGTGGGATATTACATTGCATATCATGCCTTGTCCCGGGCAGCAGGGGTGGCCGACATTGCACGAATTGCCTTCGAGCCCGCAATCACCACCGGCGGGGGGAAGGAATGGCGGAGCGCATTTTTGGCCTAAGTCATCGACATCCAGGCACGTCATGCCAGGATATCCGCAGCATTGCGCGGGCAAATCGCACGCGGCGCCCTGCACCGTGCAGATCTGGCACTTGTTGGTATCACGATTGCAGGAAAATCCAGTGGTCTCGCTGCAGCAGTCGTTATCATTTGCGCAGTCGCCGCCCGGTGCAGATGGGCATGCTGCGCATCGCCTGATGGGACTGTTGGAATTGCAAATGAGGCTGCCGCAGCAGTCGTTATTGCCTCCACAGCTATTGCCTGCCGCTTTGCAGCAGAGCGCAGGTTCGCCCTCGCTCTTGCTTTCGCACCTGCCAGTGCAGCAGCTTATAGGGTTGCTGATGCTGCAGGACTCCCCGAGCAGCAAACAAATATCAATCTCTGCCGTACAGGTCTCGCCTTCGTAACAGTCCAATCCTTCGCAGCAGTTTCCATCCGCGTCGCATTCCTGCCCCTGCGCCGGCAAGGTGTCGCATGTTCCGGTTAGCGTATTGCACGACTGGCATGCCTCCACGCAGCAGTCATTTGTCGCGGCAGGGCAGGCATCGCAAAGCTCGTCGCAGATGCCGTTGCCGCACGTCGTGCAGAAGAAGCCATTTTCATCTTCCCCGCAGACATTCGGGGTGCAGCAAGTCACGCCGCCCCCGCATCGCAGGCATCCTTCCGGAACCTCTGCCAAGCACTGCCCATAAATGGGCACGCCACCGGTCTGGGTGTGCGGCGTCCCCTGCGCATCCTGATAGCCAAACACCACGCTGTGTTCGTAGTAGGTGCTTCCCGGCGGGCATATGCTGGCATCTGTCAAAGAGAGCGCTTTCCTGCTGCCCGGCGCAAGAAGCACGCCATCGCCCGAAATGGCAAGGCGCTCGCCATCAAGGCGTATCTCAGTGACCTTTATCCTGCCAGTGCCCGTGTTCTGGAGCACGCCTGTGAAAACGCCCGGCGCCTCCGTATGCTCGAGCAGGGCAACCGGATCCGCATCGTTTTTCCAGTACGAGTTGCTCTGCGCGTATTTTGTATCAGAAGCAATTCCCGGCACGTCAAGGAGCGCACCTGCGACGGCAAGCACAATCACGAGAACAACTGCAAGAAGGATGGTATATTCAGTGGAAGTTACGCCGCGCATCATCAGTTAGGCTTCAAAAAGAAAGTTTATAAAGCGAATGCCGGCATGTTTGGGTTGAGGCGCCAAAAGCGTGTTCCGGGCGTCGCTTGGGGCAAACGCATGCAACATACTCTTTTTTATATGTTCTATAACTCATTATACTTCAGGTGTTTTCTATGGCTACTATAAGGAAGAATGCATTTTTCGGCGCACTGCTGATGTGCGGCATCATCGTAATTGGTGCGCTGGCTCCTTTTGCCGCGGGCGAACGGTTCACAAACGCCCAGCTTTACAGCCCAATTATTGCGGATGACAACAATTTCAACTATGCAAACCCATACAACGGATACTGCCAGATTCTATCAAGCGAACGGATCGTCCGCAGATTCTTCCCATTATGCATAAATCTCCTTCCGGCAGGCGCAAACTGCCGCCTCGGGCTGGTTTGCCAATCTGGCGTGTGCGAGAATGGAACTTGCCTGCCTTTGGAGATATGCGCATCTGCGCACGAAGCGTGCGAGTCAGAAGCGTGCTGCCCCAGCAACACGTGCGTTGCAAACGGAATTGACATGTGGCGCATCTGCTGGCCGGATTCGCAATGCAGGGGAACAAATATCCAATGCGCCAGCTCATCAGAGTGCTGCCCCGGCTCAAGCTGCATCCCCTCTGACGGGGAAACAAGCTTTTGCTGGCCGGATTCGCAATGCAGGGAATTCGGCCCATGTGCAAGCTACTCGGACTGCTGCCCCAACTTCCAATGCCTGCTCCCATACCCGAACGACGGGAGCGGCGGCATGTGCGGCAGATACTAGCAGCATGCAAATTCTGCAAGGCTAGCCGAGGCATATCAATGCAGGCTGCGGCAGCCTTGAAAACAGGGCTTTCCTATTGCTTCTTTTTTGCGCCAAGCTCGAATTTTGCGCCCGGCACCGCTGCCGCAAGAAGAATTTCAATGTGCGCTGCAAGCGCATCGCTTATCTCGCCCTCACTTTTTATGACAAGCCCGCCTTTCCCATCCTCAACATTCACTTTGATGCCGTTTTCTGCAAAAAGAGCCGCTATTTTCTTTTTCGGGTCGGTTATCACTTCGACAAGCTTTAGAGAATATATCACTTGCCGGCCTGCAAGCGGATGGTTGAAATCCACCTGCACTCTCCCCGAGTTTGTGCTCCTTATGGTGCCTGCAACGCCGTCAACGGTGACTGTCATGCCAAGTGCAGGAACAAGTTTCTGCGCCTTGAACACCTCAAGGGGCACAACGCGCACCAAGTCGTCATTCTTGGTGCCAAACGCGTCCTTTGCCTCAAGCAAAAAGTCCGTTTTCTGCCCCTGTTTTGCAATCTTCATCGCATTCTCAATCCCCGGAAGCATCATGCCCCTGCCATATATGGCAAGCCGTGCCCCGTATGCCTTGTTCGGGGAGAAGATGCCGGCTTTTTTTGATTCTTCGGCGCTAGTGGACTCGAACATCTCGCCGGTGCTTGCAAGCTTGCCGGAATATTCAATGCGCACCAAATCGCCGGGCTTTAGGGAGGCCATATCAAACACACTTCTATTTTAAATGTTCAACAATAATTACTAACGTCAGTTTAAGGTGATAGTTTGAACAAGAAAGACTTAATAAAACTTGTAGTGGTCGCCATCGTGCTCATTTTCATAATAGAGACATTCTTCATGTTTGGCATGGGCGGCACAGGCTCGGGCACAACGGGTGTGAATGCGCAAAAGGGCATGACGGGCAATGCGAAGATGAATGCGAGTGTCGTATCTTATTCCGAGGAACTCACTGTTTTTGGCGAGGGGAAGGAAATCGCGCAAACAGCATCCGAGCTTGAGCGGGAGGGCATTATCGCTTATCGAGTGAGCGAGACTGGCGACCAGCGCGTATACCGCCTCACAAGCTCGCGCAATGTTTACATTGCAGCCGAGCGCTTCTTTGCAAAAAATGCAACAGTGCTTGCAAGCGCGCTCATACAGTTGCCTGCGCAGGTGGATGCGATAGATGCCTCTGGCAAGCACTTCACTGCAATTGGCACCTCATTCACATACAAGATTGCGCCGGATTTTGATGCGGGTGCAGTAATGCCGCTCTCCGGGCAGATCACTACTAATGAGAATGGCGAGGTTTCAACTATTGGGAACATACAAATAGACACGCAATTTGGCAGGGCGGATGTTGTTGGCACGGTTGAGCGCGTGATGGGCGCGGCATATGTGATAGCTGTCCCATTTGAAAAGCGCGTGCTGAACAAAACATTGATTGATGAAAATGCTGAGGGCATGAACTATTCATTTAGCGAGCGCTCATATGCCATTTCTCTGATTCCGCTTTCCTCTGCGCAGACAATTGCAATAACTGCGAAGAATTTGCCGTATGTTACAAATATTGCGGCAAGCCGCATCAGCGTGAAGAATGATTTTGTGGATTCTGCCCGCTTCGCATCAGATATTGGCGCGGGTTTTGTGTTTCCGAATTCCACAATAGAAATACGGTTTGACGAGGGCAAGGACAACGAGTCAAAAGTGATGGACTTCGAATCCGCGCTTGGCATAAGCAGCCTGCCAAGCAGGGCGCAAAAGGCGATTGTAAGCATGCCTGCGCGCTTCACTTATGGTGGAAGGGAATATTGGTTCTCAGGAAATTCGACGCAGGTGCTCTCCGGGCAGTTTGAGGAAGGGCAGAATGTCACGCTAGACGTATCATTTGTGTCCATGGGCAGGCGCATTGTTGCGGTGAACAAGGCTGAAGTAAAGGCGGGCTGATTGTTGGGGCGCTAGGGCTCGAAGCAGTAAATATAATTCTGCGCTATGCAAGACCTAGTCCAATCACAAGATGGATATGATGCCCACCATGACCATCTAGATGTACCGTAGAAGAAGGTTCCGATGCCTCCGCAAGGTTGTTGCCCGCCGCCAGGGGGTTGTGCTGTTGACCAACTAGCGCATGAAGTAAGTATAGGTCCAGATGCGGCCCCATTTGCACCATCATTGAGGTTCGTCCATATATATCCAGGCGCAATTGCACCTATAGTGGGCTGTGTATTCCACATTTGATGGACAGGAGCCCCGCCAGAAGTCGTCAGGAAGCTCGCACGTTTTCCTTGGGCATTATTCATCCAAACATATCTGGTGCTGGGACTGAGGAGATGCGCGGCATCGGTAACCGATGGCTGGAGCCAGGCCTTGTAGGGCCCACGGTTTGCGGCTGATGGCTTCTGGGAATCGCAGTATGCATCGGCTTCGGGCATGCCGTTTCCATCATCATTAGTGTCAAAATCGCCATTATGCGGGCCGACTGTGAAGAAATGCTTTCCGCCTGCCGGATCGTATGAGGTAGTGCCGTGCCATACGGAAGTGTCATAAGAATTGGTCCTGCCATTCATGGCTTTGATTCGATAGTACCACATTGCATCCCCTGCAGCAGCATCAACGTAGTACCCATTGTTTGTCGTGTCAAAATTGGTAGCGCCCGGCGGGTAACAGCCGCCATTCGGAATGAAAGGCGCTGAGCAGCGCTCTACCCGGTAGAAAGTTGCCCTTGTGCTGACTGGAGTCCATTCGCACCTTATTTGCCCGCCTCCGAGGCCCCAGCAGCCGTAAACATCAGGCGGATATAGCAGACTGACTGCGTTGATGTCGGCAGAGCGCTGGCATGCCGATGACTCATATGCAATCACCCTGTATGCATAGTAACTATCTTCTCCAGCTGCGTTGTCAGTATAGCTATTGCTATTGGGCGGCAAAGTCGCTATTGTAATGAACTGGCTCTGCGGCAGATCCAAATTTTTTCGCATTATGATATAATTTATTTCATCGGCTGAATTGTCCAGCCATTGCAGGTTTATTCTCAAATAACCGCCTCCGACAATGTAAACCGGAGTTGCAGTCAGGCCTGTGGGCTCGGCAACGCCATCACACTGGCATGTGTTGGTTGCATCGCACGAATAGCCGCTGCAGCAGTCGCTTGCGCCGTTCGGGCAGCTTCCGCCGGCAGCCGAGCAGCAGGTCACATCAAACGTTGCGATATTATTCGTCTCGGTAATCTCATTCTGGACGACGTTTGCATTGTCCGCATTCGCCCTTATTGTTTTTGAGCCGGGCGTTGTGCAAAGCACTGTTACTGTCGTGTCTGGAACTGCAGATTGCCCGGCGCCAAGCTGGCCAATTGAAATGGACCGGGATGCCTGCGAATCAAAAGTTATGCCGCCGCTTATGGAATTTACTAGTGTTATTGATGCCGGCGCAGTCACATATCCCAAATTAGATGTCCGCACAACAAGATTGAATGCGCTGTTCACTGTCTGCGCCTGACCAGGCGGGTTCGGGAGGGTTGCCACCAGATCTGGCTGGTTTGGCTGGCATGTTCCGCCGCTGCATGTTAGCCCGGGGCAGCATTCATTCCCATTCGGGCAGGTTGCAGTTTCGCTTTTGCAGCACTGCACCGGGAAGAAGCCATACATGTTGTTTCCATCGTCCGATTCCGGAATTTGGCTGTTTCCATCTGCGGTCAGATAAACATCTATGTATCCGTTGGAACCGGGAGGATAGGCCATCGGGCAGGCAAGGACCAGATTTTGGCCGTTGGCAAACCCGACTGCAAGCGCCGGAACTGAAATGGAAGTTGAAAAGACCGGGGGTTCGGGGTTTGGCTCATAGCCATATTGGACATATGTTGTTGAGGCAGGCGCATCGCCCGGGCCGGCATTAAGGGTCGCCGCGTCTATCGTGAACTGGCTGCCAGGGCCGCTTGCAATTATGGGGCCGAGGAGAGGGTTCCTGGGATTGTGGTATATGGAACCGTCACCAACATAGGCAGTCAGATCAGGGGCAAGGCAGATAATGGAATAGACGCTGTCGTTATTGTTGAGCTCATTGCTTTCAACAACTGCGTTTTGGAAATCCGCTTCGATAATGATTGTCTGCGTCGAGCTGTCTTGAAGTGCGCAAGTGATGATGGGGTCAAGCTGTTCGTTATAGTACTGCCCGTCGGGGTCAAGCGCCGGCACGCCATGGCCAGCAGGGAAGCCGGGAGGATTATTGTTGTACCTTAAGCCATTGCTCAGATTATATCTAGTGAATGAAGCGCCGGCCTGCCCCCCTCCTATGTTGCTGGTTATCCCCTGCAGAATAAACGAAGTTGAAACACCTGTTAGGGAGGTTGGGACGGGAAGATTGGGCCACCTGAACGCAGATGCAACCAAATCAGGCACATCTGGTTGGCACGTTCCCCCTGCCGCACAAACATTGCCAGCGCAGCAGTCGCCATCCCCGTTCGGGCAGCTGCCGCCAGCTGCGGAGCAGCACAAAACGCTTGCGAACAGATAGTTGTTCAAGTAATCAGTTTCAACAAGTCTGTCGCACGGTATGATTCCGATGAACTCCCCTACAACGTCGCCCGGGGTAGCACCGCAGCTCATCTGGAAGGGACCTTGCGGATCAGATGCGCCGGCAACGATGGAAGATGGAGTCGGGCCGCCGGAAACGTATCCATAGGTGTCTGCCGGAAGATCCCGCTCTATGAATAGCGTGGCGCCCCTCTGCGGATAAATCGGGAAGTTGCATCTTGGCGCGCCCGCGCAGGCAATTTGGGCACCGTCAGGCCAGGTGAGAGGCGCAATGCCTGAGCAGGCGGCTGCAAAATCCGATGATGACGGGGAAATTTCAGGGCCGTTGTTGCGGATGCTCCATGTCTGGGTAATGCCTGTGCCAACCGGAATCTCGGAGGGCAGGGGCGAGTCCAGAACTATTTCAAGGTCGTATTCAATGTCATATGGCCAGACTCTTTCCCGGCAGAAGCCCCCCACGCACTCATCATTCACCGGGTCGCAGCAGTTTGCATCTGTTATGCAGCCAGGCGCGCCATTAGCTACGCAGCAAATTCTTCGCTGATCGTGGCACGTATACCCTGCGCAGCAATGCTGAGAAGCCTGGTCACATGTGCTCCCAAGCGATATGCACTGCTGGCAGGTTCCATCGTCTTCTAACGAGGGAATGTCGCAGTAGAGCGTGCTTGGGCAGCAGGGCGTATTTTCATTGCAAAGTGAGTTCTCGTCATTTGGATTTTCCCAATCGCCAGTGTTCTGGTCGCAGGAGGAGCATGTTGGGTCAGGATTCGGGCAGTCTGTTTCGCAAGTGTTGCAGTTCTCCCCGTACTGGGGCTCGCAGCCGTTCCCGATGCAGAACGGTATGCATCTGTTGTGTCCATTGCCGCCATCCCCCATGCACGTCAGCGGCGGGCAGCAGAGCACTGTTTCGGTTGCGCTTGTCTGGCATGGCGTGCAGCCGGTGTCAGGCGCGCTGCATTTTCCAAAGAGATTTATCGCGCCTTCCTCAACAAGCGGCGTCGGATTTGGATTGTTCATGTTCCAATACGTGATTTTCACCTTGTGCTCGTAGGAATTCGCATTTGCACAGGGATTGAAGCCTTCCGGATAGAGAAGCACGATTTTTTGGCGGCTGCCCCCTGCAATATTGAATATTAAGATGCCGTCTTCGGCTTGCGTATTCGGGTTTGCGATTTGCATTTCATGCCCGTCAAATTCCGCGCCTTCAACCCTCAGCACGTCCCTCTCGGTGTTCTCAAGCACGCCTGCAAAGATGCCGCTGCCCCCGGCATGCTCGACAATCCTCAACGGCGCAGCCTGCCGCGTCCAATAATCCGTCGAGTGCTGCACTTTGGATTCCAAGGCAGCCTCAGGCACGCCGCGAAGGAAAACGCTGGCAACAAGGATGATTATCAGCACCGCAGCTACTATTACGATGTACTCTACGTTGGATACGCCGCGCTTGGCGGGCAAACTGCTCAAATTACTGCACCCACAAACCTAATTGATGGCTTTTCAGTGAATCTTTTTAATTTCCTCAGTAACGGCAGAAGTTTGTCGCGCAAGTTGTCGTAATCGAGCCGCATTGTGATGCGAGTGTGCACGGGAGCCGGCAGCCAGAACCGGCATCCGGGCCGCCCACAGTGGTGCACACAAACGGGCCGGGGCAGTCTGCGTCGGATGTGCATTTTGGCACGCATATCTCGTTCTTCCTCCAGAACGCTGCCGCATTGCAACTTGAAGGGGAATTAGAGGCGGTGTGCGGGGAATAGGCGCACCGGAAGATGCCGGTGCTATTGTAGTTTTCGCACCTGTTGTTGCAGCAGTCCCCGTCATTTGCGCACACGCTTGGGAATATTTCGCATTGCACGCACGCGCGCTGCGGTGAGTCCCAGCTGCATATGCCGGACGGGCATTGGGTGCCTATCTCGGTTGAGAGGCTGCATGATGTGCGGTGATAGAACTCCGAGAATGCCATGAGGCCTGCAGGTGATGGGGGGCAGGAGCACGACTGGCCGCTTGGAGGTATGACGCTTATATTATAGTTCAGAATGAGCGCCACCTGCACCATCCCGCGGCAATAGTCAATGTTGTCGAAATGCATGAAGTTCGTTGCGCCATACGACATGTTAATCTGGCTTGGGCTGAGATATGCCGGGCCGGGTATGACATAGTCGAGGTCGCAGTAGCCGGGCAGGCTGCGTGTCAGCGGGCCGGGCCGCGAGTCATTGTACGCCCACACGTCATTGAGATAGATTTGGCCGTAATCGTCAAGGTGTATTTGCGTGAGCCAAAGCGCGGTGAGCGACGTGTTCGGCGCGGCAGTCATGTTCATGTCAAGCGAAAGGTATGGCACCCAGCCCTGCGAGCCTGTGCCGTAGGATTGCTGCGCGGAGAATCCGCATGATGGGCAGATGCAGGATACGGGATAGGTGGCATTGTTGTTGTTCTCGGTCTGCTCAGGTATGGTGAAGTTCGCATCAGCATATACTGATAGATATTGCTGCCCGGGCGAACTGCATGATATTGTGAGGGGCATCTGGTATACTCCGCTTGGCAAAAGCACTGGCACCGATATGTTTGCAACATTGGTGCCGCTCCAATTCACTGCCGTTAGCGACGGGCTGCCCGAAGATGCAACGCCAATGTTGCTTGTGATGATCTGCACCTGTGCCTGCTGGCCTATCAGGAGCGTCTGCGGCACGTCTTGCGCCTGCCCGGCGAGGTCCACTCCGCCCACGCAAAGCATTTCATATGTCCAGAGGTTGTTTGTCTCGTTGGTTTCATTTATCCTATCTGCCACATCTGCAATAAGGGAGAAGTTGTGGAAGCCTGCTGACGGGCAGTTGATCATTATGTCGTCAAGGTGGCTCGCATCCGATGCAAGTGCCGGTATGTCAAGGGTCGTGACAAGGCTGCCATCAATCCGCACCTCTGTTTGAGATGTCAGGTTCGCATCGCCTGACCATATGTTCTGCGTTGTGACAAAGAGCTGGAATGGCACGCCTGCCTGGTGGATTTGGGAAAGGATGCTAATAGATGCGTTTGCCACAAGGTCAGGCAAGCCAGGGTAGCGGCACACCCCGCTATAGCAGCTTGCGCGGTCGCAACAATCAGTGTCCACATTGCATGATTCAAAAAATCCGTTGCAGTGGCATGCAATTTCCTGGATGGCGATGTTGTTTGCCTTAGTGGTTTCAACCACCACTGGCGTGTAGCCGGTTGTGTTCTCATCATCTGCCGCGCCCGTGATATTATACATTGTGTCATTGCGGCCTTGTGCATTGCACACGCTTAGCACATTCCAAGTGTTTGAAGCCATCGGCTCAATAAGCGCATTGTCGGTGTCGGTTTGCACCGCGCCCGCAACCGAGGTGTGTATTTCAAACACTGCATTGATCCGGTTGAATCTTCCTGCGCCTATGTTTGTGCCAGTCACCGCAACTGATATCGGAACGCCGCTCTGCCACGATACAGGTGCAAGCACAGCCACTGACAAATCCGGCGTGCCGCCAATGCATTCCCTGTTCCATTCGTCACAGGTGAGCCCGAGCCCTTCGCAGCAGGGGCTGTCGTTGTCGCAGTAGGCGCCCTCGTAACTTCCGCATGCCGGCTCCTCGCATGTATGCGTTCCTGAATTGCATTCCCAGCCCGTTTCTTCCTGGCAGCAGTCTACCGTTGTGTTGCACGGCCCGCCGGGCTGGGTCGGGCATGTATTGCAATGCAGGCTCGCACTGTTGCAGAAAAGCCCGATGCAGCAGGGCAGGGTGGCATTGCAGCCGTAGCTTTCCGGCTGGCAGCAGTTTCCGCCTTCGCATGTGAATGAGCAGCATGTTGTTGCATTTCCATTGCATGACAAGCCGCTTTGCACGCAATCGCCAACGCACCTTCCCCCATAGCACACAAGGCCTGAACCAGAGCAGCAGTCAAATGATGTCACACAGGGATTTCCAATAACATCCGGTGTTGTGTCGCATCTTCCGGTGCCCGAATTGCATGTTTGGCACGATGCGTCGCACCCGCAGTCCGAAAAGCAATCGTCGCATGTTTCATTGGCAGGATACCCGTCAAGATAATTGCACACACTGTTCCCACATGTTGTGCACATTCCATTTGCGCACACCGCAGGGTAGCAGCAGAGCCTGCCATTGCACTCAACACAACCGGTGTCCGGATTTTCGATGCACCTTCCAAATACCTTTATCTGCCCGGTCTCCACATGTGGCGTGCCATAACTGTCCTCATATTCCACAGTGACAGTGTGCTCGTAGAAATCGCCAGGCGGGCAGGCAAAATTCGTCTGGAAGACCATCTTTGACCGTTCGCCTGCCTTGAATTTGGCCTCTGTGCCAAACAGGCTCCCGCCGCCAACAAGCGCCTCCTCGTTTCCATCAAGGTACAGTTTCTTGAATGCCATCCGCTCTTTTGCGTTATTGTGGAAAACCGCAACAAAGATGCCCGGTCCCGCATTGTGCTCGATTATTCCAAATGGCGCAGCCGCATACTGCCAGTAATTTGAGCTTTGCGTAAACCGCGTTTCCTCAAGCCTCGGGACCCCATACATTAGGGCGACGGCAAAAAGGATGATTAGCACTACGATTGCTAGTATAATGAAGTAGTCTGTGGATGCCGCTCCCTTCCCCACGGCACTACTATTCAAAAAAGATTTATAAAGTGCTCTTTGGATATCTGAAGATACACTGCAGCAGTCTCGGTTGATCGCTCAGCATTTTCGTCCAGCGAAAATGTCTGATGCATTTTGCCGTCGCAAAATGCACATCGACTGCTACCTGGCAAACCAGCCTGCTGGTTTGCCATAGTTTTCCAACTGCCGGGTTATCCAATGGCCGACAAAACAAGCCCCACTGACGCGCGAACCTACTACCACAAGGGCAACGATTTCTACGAGAAGGGAAATTATGAGAAGGCGATTGAGGCCTACAACATGGCCATCATCCTCAATCCGACATTCTCCGAGGCGTATTTCAACCGCGGGCTCTGCTATTACAACCTCAAGAATTTTGACAAGTCGGTTTCAGATTACACCAAATCCGCCGAGCTTGACCCGAAAAATCCGGTGATATACAATAACAGGGGCGATGCGCACTACCGCAAGCAGGATTTCCCCAAGGCGATTGCGGACTATGACAAGGCATTGGCGCTCAACCCCAAATACCTCAAGGCATACTACAACCGGGGGCTTGCATTCGCCTGCCAGCAGGATTATGAGCGCGCGGTCGAGGATTTCAACGAGGTTGTCAAGCTCAACCCGAATTTTGCAGAGGCATACCACATACGCGGGCTTGCATTCGACTACATGAACCAGCTTGACAAGGCAATCGGAGATTATGACAAGGCAGTCGCACTCAACCCAAATTTCACCGAGGCGATAAACCACCGCGAGCTTGCAAAGGCAAAGAAGGAGGGCGGAGGAAGCGCTGGCGGGAGCATAGACTCCTCGGGAGCGGCAGGCGGGCAGCAGAACCAGGGCATCAATGCGGTCAAGCTGCTGCAAAAGCCGACTGTGAAGTTCAAGGACGTTGCCGGAATGGACAAACTCAAGGAGGAGATTAACGAGTCCATAGTTTATCCGATGATGAAGCCGGAGCTTGCGCGAAAATATGGCAAGCTTGGCGGCGGGGGCATCATGCTCTACGGCCCGCCCGGCTGCGGAAAAACGTTCATCGTGAAAAGCGCCGCAGGCGAGTGCAGCGCAAGCTTCATCAACGCGAAAATTTCCGACGTTGTCGACATGTACGTGGGCAACACGGAAAAGAACATCCATAACATCTTTGAAACCGGGCGCAAAAATGTGCCCTGCATCGTATTTTTTGATGAAATGGAGGCGCTTGGAGGCAGGCGCGACGAGATGTCGCAGAGCACGCAATACATGAAGATGGCGGTCAACCAGATGCTATTTGAGATGGACGGGGTGGAGGCGAACAACGAGAACGTGCTTGTGATCGGCGCAACGAATGCGCCCTGGGATGTGGACCCGGCCGCACGGCGCTCGGGAAGGTTTGGAAAGGCGATATACGTAGGTGAGCCGGACTACAAGTCAAGAAAGGACATCTTCAAGATGCACGCAAAAAAGGTGCCATGCGTTCCCTACATCAACTTCCGGCTGCTGGCGCGTTCCACAATGGGCTATGCATCCGCAGACCTCAAGGCTATTGTCGAGGAGGCAGGCGCAATCCCCTGGAGGCAGGCATTCAAGAGCGGCAAGCAGCGCAATGTGAACACTGGTGATTTCATCGCCGCCATAAAGAAGAAGAAATCCTCGCTTCCCCCCTGGTACGAGCAGGCGAAAAAGCAAATCGGCACGCAGGAGGAGAAGACGCTAGTGGATGGCAAGGAGCATATCAAGATAACCGAGAGCAAGATGGCGGCAGGCGAGCGCGACGCGTTCAAGGAGCTTCTTGACGTCATAAAAACGCGAAACGAGCTCTGGCACAAGGCATACGTATGGCTCATGAAGAACGTGAATTTGTACCTGCTTTGGTGGTTCCCGATCTGAAATAGGCTTGCAAGAGAGTTGAAAAAATCCAAAAAATGGATTTTTTCAGCTATCAGCATCGCCCAAAGGGCGATGTCTGATGCATTTTGCATCGCAAAATGCACATTGCAATGAGCGCAAGCGAATTGCAATACAATTAAAAATTTCAATAAAGTATGAAGAGAGCGTGGCAAAGAGAAAAATCCCTGCAATTCACTGCTGGGCCATCCTGATTTTCCTCTTCTTGCTGCTCTTGCCGCTGTCTTTTTGCCAAACAAGCGCCAAGCCCGATTTTTCGCTTCCCCTTGATGCCACAATAACGATTGACGGCAAGACCATCTACGAACCCACTGACACAATTAACGTGGATGTTGTTGTCGACAATGACGATGATGCCGCGGTTCCCCTTTATCTTTGGAGGCAGACTGGAAAGCAATGGGAGCGCGTGAAGCTTATTGGCATCCTAAAGCCGATAAGCGAGTCGCACATCACTATTCGCATTGATGTTGAATACCAGCTTGAGTCCAAGAAGATAACGCGCTATGCCCTGGTCGGCTCATCTATTCAGGGAGACATGGGAAAATATTTCGAAGTCACGGAGGACTGGAGCGGGTATGAGCGCACTGTGCGTAGCGCGCTGTCCGGCGCAACGCTCTACATTCTCCCAATCATCAGCATCGCCCTCATCATCATAATTCTCATAATTTCGCAGCTTGCCTACACGTCCCACGCGCAGGGTGCATACGAGGGCGAATACACTATGCGCACGCTCTTTTTCCCCCAGACAAAAGGCAGGCCGTTTGCGGAGAAAGTCGCGGATTTTTTCATGAACCCTGCAACCTGGATAATTGAGTGCTCGTTTGTCGGAATCATCGTATTCGTGATGTACTACACGGTTTCAAACCTGCATGAAGCCGACGCATTCCAGATACTCGCGCTCTCAGGCGCAGGCGCGCTTTTGATCCCGCTCGTTTATTTCTCCGCCACGTGGCTGTATTCCCTTAAGACTGAGAAAAAGCCGCTGCGTTTTTTTGTTGCCATTTTCGTGTGGGGCATGTTCTCAGCATTTCTCGCACTTATCTTCAATTCCGTGCAGATGACCATACTGCAAAGCTCGGAGACATGGATTGACGCGCCGCTTATCGCGCTATTTGCAACCGCAATCCTTGCGCCAATCATTGAGGAGTCCCTAAAGGGGCTTGGCATCCTCTTCCTCTCCGGGCACCATGAGTACGATGACGCGCTATCAGGCGCGCTGTTGGGCTTTGCCTGCGGACTGGGTTTTGCATTCATTGAAAACTGGTTTTATTTCACCTCGAAAACTGACTTGTTCTCAAATGGCGTGGTGGCATGGGCAGGGCTGATGATATACCGCTCGTTTTTCAACAGCGTTGCGCATGGCTGCTTCACCGCAGCGATTGCCACCATTATCGGATATGTCAAATCCCGCAAGAACATCGCAAACCTTGCCCGCCTCGGCCTCATCCCAGGCCTCTTCCTTGCAATTTCCCTGCACACGGTGTTCAACCTTAGCGCATTCCTAGACGGGTTCTCAATTGCCACCCAGCAGTTCCCAGTGTTCCTGTTCAACCCGCTCC
>JAGVIA010000041.1 GCA_020056305.1 archaeon
AGTGTCGCTCTATCCAAGCTGAGCTACGGGCCCGCACTGTTGCATTATTCTCTCAGGTTCTGTTTATAAATATTAGAACGGAATGCTAGCTCCATGAAGCTCGACAGGCAGGCCATATTCCGCAACGGTTCGTATGCCATTTTCATTATCATCATGCTGGTTTTCAACATCCTTATTTTCGCAGTCCCGTTCCTCGCCTTCTCCGACCCGCCCGGCACAGACACGGTGTATCCAATATTCGGGCTTTCCTGCCACCAGCTCACCTCCCGCTCGCTCTGCATATTCAAGTCTTCTTCCAGCTATCGGATAGATGACTGCTATGCGCAGCAGGGCGTGCTTGTGCTCTCCAAGGAAAATCACATAGTGCGTGACGGCATGGAAGGATACAAAATCCCGGTTTGCGCCCGCGATATCGCCATCTATCTGGCAATGCTCGCAGGCGGCCTTATCTTCCCCCTCCACTTCAAAATCGACACAGTAAAATGGCCCAACAAATGGCTGCTTGCCATAGCGCTCATCCCAATTGCAATCGACGGCACAACACAGCTGTTTGGCATGCAGGAGAGCACTAATGCAATGCGCCTCTTCACAGGCGCAATCACGGGCTTTGCAATACCTTTCTACCTAATACCGATGCTCAATGCAATAGTGCAAAGGTTTGTGCCGAAAGCAAAGAAGTAGCTATTTTTTCCTTAGGCACCCGACATTGAAGATATCCCACCTAAGCGATTGTGTTTTTTCTATTTTGGAAACAATGCCCGCAAGGAACCTCTCCCGAAATGCCATGTACGCCTCCTTCCCTACCTCCACATTCCCTACCGCGTAATTCTTGTTCTTAACATTGAAGCAGAATATCCCATTCTGCACGTTTTCGCAGTTATGGCAGAAGTAACAATCAGAGCAATTCCTGCATGAGTCGCACTCAAAGCACCGCTCAAGGTTGGCAGAATTATGGCATCTTATGCAGAACTGCGACTGGAATGCCATCTGGCACCCGAACACGTAGTTTGAGTTCCTCGGCCAGAAGCTGTACGCGGCATATTTCGTCTCGACACTTGATGGCGTGCGGTAGCAGTTTGCCGCATTGATGATGACGGGGCATTCTACGTTGTTCACTGAATTGCCTATCGTCATTTCGCTTGTCAGAAACGCTATCGGAGCTATTGCGCGCTCAATGCCCTCAAGACTCAGGCTTTCTGCCACTTCCCTGCCCATCTTCACCTGCTCCCCGAAATCCACTGCCTCATCGAGCCCTATCAGCCTATCCTTTGGCATTGCCCCAAAGCTTGGATGGTGACCAAGAATCACATCTTTGCCAGATATGGCAGAAGGCACCTTCTCAAGCGTCCTCACGCCCCTTGTGAGCCAGACAGAATATGCGTCTATGCCTACAAGTGGCTTCCCAAGCACTATCTTGGCAGTTTGCGAAAACGCCTTCTCTATCGGCTCCTTGCTCAATGCTTGTGTTTGCCCTTTTCCTGCGCTTATTTTTATCCGCGGCGCCGCACTGTTGCATTCCCCCACAATCTCAATCAGGCTCGACAACCTCTTTTTTGCCCTAAGCTCATCTGAGAGCTGCTGCATTATGGCTGCCTTGACAGCCGCATATTTTCCCTTTTCCAGCTCAAGGTTTCCCACACAGTTCCTCTTAGAGCGGAGGTGGAACGAAAACAGGCAGTCGCTGCAATTTTCCAGCCCCCAGCCATAAACGCAATCCGAACAGCTGTTTGAGAGCCATATCTCAAGGCAGCGCTTTGACGCCCTGACAATGTGTCCGCGCACAACATGCTCGCAGTAAGCCATGATGAGTGAGCCAAACAGCCCATCGCAAAATCTTGCATCAGTGCTGAATGCGACATACTTCGAATTGTCCACCCTCCCGGAGTTGTAGATAAAATGGCTGTCGCTTATGTTCGAGCTTTCCTGCACGAACTGTGAATTTCCCAAAGTCACATTGCCCGCATACGCCATTCTCTCCCGCACTGCCCCAATCAGCGAGTCTATGTCCTTGATTTCATTGATGATTAGAGGCTCGAATTTCTTCTGGAAATCCACCTCTGCCAGATTTATGCGCCTAGCGCCTTTGCAATACCTGTTTTCAACATAGCACACGTCTTTTCCGGATAGCGAAGATGGGTATTTCACCATAGGTTCATTTATCTCCTCAAACCAACCTGCAAACTCTCTCAACTCCCCAACTTCCTGCCCCAATATTGTGCGGCATGTCGCCTGCCAATTGCGGTCAAGCATCGCATAAGATTCTGTCATATTTTTTTGTGCCATGTGTATCCCTGTGCATGAATCTGCTGCCAGTCATTATTATAATTTCTTTCAATTTTTTTTGTCAAAACCGCCTATTTTATTAACTTTTTCGTAAAAATGTTTAACATGGTTCTCAAGCTAGACGTCAAAGATCGAAAGCTCCTCTACGAGCTTGACCGTAACGCGCGCTCCTCTTTTAGCGAGCTTGCGCGCCGCACCGGGGTTTCAAAGCAGGTCGCCCGCTACAGGCTTGGCGAGCTTGAAAAAGCCGGCGTGATAGCCACCTACTTTGCAATCATCAATGTCGCAAGGCTTGGCACCACGAACCGCAAGGCATTCATAAAGCTGCAAAATGCGACTGAAAAGCAGGAGCAGGAACTCCTCTCCTGGCTTGAAAAAAATCCCAACATAGTCTGGCTCGTCTCCTGCGACGGCCAGTATGACATCGCCTTTGGCATGCGCTCGGTCAATATTGAGAAATTCACCGAGCAGCTCGAAGAGCTGGACAACAAATTCGGCCACCTTTTCCTTGAGCGCCAGATCGCGCCTATCGTGCGCGGCCAGTATTTCTACCGCGACTACCTCGTGGGGAAAGAGGCCGGAACAGAGCGCGAGCTTGCGTTCGGCTCTGTCCCCCACGGGCCCAAGCTCGATGACTATGATTGGGGCATCCTTGTGGCGCTTGGCAAAAACGGGAGGTTGCCAGTATCCGAAATCGCGCGCAAAATAGGGCTTTCCCCAGATGCAACCGCAAAAAGGCTCAAGCGGCTTGAAGAAGGCGGAGCCATCCGCGGATACGTGCTCGTTCTCAATAATTCCGTGCTTGGGCAATTGCAGTACAAGGTTCTCATCCGCCTCAAAAGCGTCACGCAAAAGCGGTACAAGACACTTGTGGAATTTTGCCGGCTGCACCCCAACATATTCTACATAGTGAAAACATTTGGCGTATGGGAATTCGAGATTGACATGGAAGTGCCGGATGCGCATGCCTTCCGGGGCATAATGCGCGAGCTCAAAACCAAGTTCTCCGACATAATCCGCGATTACTCCTACATTAACATCTTCAAGATACACAAGTACAACTTCTGCCCAAGCAAGCCGGAATTCGAATATTGAAAAGTTTATTTCTTACCTGCGCCGATATTGTAGATGTCCCATTTGAAGTCCTTTTTCCTCCCAAGCTCATCGTTTATCTGCCCAAGAATCGCGCCTTTTATCCCTGCATACGTGTCCTTGGGCACTTCCGTGTTGCCTATCATATGCCGCCTTCCCTTCATGTTGAAGCAGAACATGCTGTCGCCCATCCCCTCGCAATTGTGGCAGAAGTACGAATCGGCGCACTTGAGGCAGGCGTCCATCTCAAAGCACCTGTTAAGGTAGAGGGAATTGTAGCATTTGAGGCAAAATTCCGATTCTATTATCCTGTTGCATCCATAGACGTATTTGGAATGCAAGGAAAGCGAGGTCAAGCCCGTATTCTCAGAGTATGTCGCCTCATATCCCTTGTAGATGTTCGTGCTTGAGAGGAGCAATGGGGACTTTATGATGTTATGGCTCTCCCCTTTCTTGTATTCCGCGCTGAAAAACGCAATCCTGCCAAGCGAGCCAATAAGCCGCTCAAGGCTTGAAAACGAGCTTTCATCAAGCGCGATTTTTCCAAGCTCAAACGACTCCTCAATGCCCACAGCGCGTTTTCTTGGCATCTTGGAAACGATTCCAAAATCAAGAGGGATGTGAGTTTCGCTTCCAAACGCTGTCCGCACCTCCTCAAGCCTTATGGTGTTCCTCCCAAGCCAGCCTTCAACCTCGGTTATGCTTGGGGGCTTGCCTTTCATCACGACCTCATACGCAGAAGCAAACGCTTTTTCCACCGTTTTCATGCTGCCTTCTTTCTCCTTAGCCACGTTAAGGTGCGGCATGCCATCGGGTGGCTTGTCGGCAACGAGGGAATACAGCGACGCAAACCCTTTTTCTTTCCTGAGCCTTTCGGCAACTTCTGCCAAAATCTTTGCCTTCAAGCTCGCATATTTGCCTTTTTCAAGGGCTAGATTGCCTATTGCATGGTTCTTGTTCTTCTGGCCGAACGAAAACAGCATGTCATGGCATCCGTCGCAGTTGAAGCAGAAGTGCAGGTCGCTTGAATCAGTGACGAAGTGGGACTCAAAACACCTGTGCAGGTTGAACCCTGCAACAACCCTCACGAGGAACTCCCCGTTTCCAGTCCAGCCGGAGCCGAAAACCCGTTTGCTGCCCCTTCTCATCATGTATGACGAGTAGATGTAAGACGACTGCTCAATATTGGTGGAATTATGCACGTATTGCGAATCAATTATGATGTCTGACGACTCCACAAAGCTGCTGTTCCCAAGTATCTTGTTGCCGGTATATTCGCATTTTTCCGTCAATGCCTCAAGTATCGAGTCTATGTCCTTGATTTGGTTGATATTCAGGGCATAATTTTTGTTCGGGACAAGCTCATCAGAAGACACAAATCTTGCCGACAAGGGATAGGAATCCTTTGCCAGCGTGACAACTTTTCCGGAAATATGGGATTTTCTCCTTGCCGTTTTTGGGAGATATTCACAAAGATACTCTTCGTAATCAGAAAGCTCGCCAATCTCTTCCCCGAAAAGAACCCTGCACGTCGCCTTCCATGCCTTGTTTAGTATGGGATAAGTCTCGGATGCCATCTCATCTTCCGCCAATGTTGAAA
>JAGVIA010000049.1 GCA_020056305.1 archaeon
AGAGAAGCAAAAGTTGAGGCAGAGCAGATGCGCTTGGTTTCTTTCTGCTGAGCCTTCACATCAAGAAGCCCACGCCTTCAGGCGTGGGTCATTCACCCAATAGCCTGCTCCACATGCTCCTTGCACTGGTTTATTATAGTGTAAACGTGCCTGTCCGCAATCTGGTAATATATCTTCCTGCCCTTTTTCACGCTCTTTATCAGCTGCAATTCCTTCAGCACAGAGAGATGGTGCGAGACATTCGGCTGGCTCATCATTGTCTTGCGGCAGATGTCATTGACAAATAAAGGCCCGCCCCAAAGCGAATGCAGCACTGCAAGCCTTGACGGGTCTGACATGACCTTGAAAACCTCTGCCATCTGCGTTAGGGGCATGTGCTTTGCCATAAGTGTTGTAAGCGGCGCGGCCATTTTAATAGATGGGGCATTCCAGAGCAGTGGTAAAATATGAGTGATGATAGATTTAAAAAGAACGGATGACGGAATAATTGCATTGAGGTGCGATAATCATGACCATGATGCCCAACACGCCCGCGGTTGTAGCAACGCCTAGGGAAATTCCCATCGGTCGGCAATTCGGTACGCACTTTTGTTCCGGTAAACCATCTCGAGACGTCGTGGGGCCAGCAACGTCGGTGTACGTTGTCAAGATAACCAACGGCAGAGTTGAGCCATCGTACAAAATACTAAGCCAAATGGAAAAAGCAGAGCTTGGAGAACGGCTGAACAACATGCCTGTGGCCGTTGTCGGCAATGCCAGATACCCGTGCATTGAATTGGATCCAAAACAAACGGTAGCAGTGGTGCTCAACCCTTTCCCGGCAGCCTTCCTTAACCAGCATCTTGAGTAATGCCCTTTTCGTTTTAAACTCTTCTTGCCAGAACTCTACTTGCAGCCCCGTCGTCTAGCGGCCAAGGACTCCAGGCTTTGAACCTGGATACATCGGTTCGAATCCGATCGGGGCTATTTGTGTGTTTCATGGCAACTTCAATCGGCAAACTCGCTTCAAAAATCGCTTCTTCCTTGCCCATTTCCGCGCTATTGTGCACAGTGCTTCTGCTGCTGGGCTTAATCGGCATCTATCTTCTGCACCCATTCATCTCAATCGCCTTTCTAGTCGCGCAGATTGCCGTTTACCTCAAGCTCTCGCAATTTGTGCCAAAAAATGCCGTGCAAAAGTCAATCTTTCTCTCATTTGCATTCTGCACTTTCCTGCTAATCCTATCCGTCCCATCAGGCGAGCTTGGTTATATCCCTTGTCCAAATGCAATTGAAAATCCGGATTCCACGCCAAAAGTGATGTTTTTCCACTCGCCCTTCTGCCTCTACTGCCCGCAGGTGCGCGAGAATATCAATGCCGCGCAGGCAATTGCCGGGCTTTTCCGCGTTGAGGAATATGATTTCAGGTACTGCCGGAATGCAGCATCCGCATTCAAATTCACAGGCACCCCCTGCCTTGCCTTCGTAGGCAAGGGTGGGATTGCAAAGGAATGCGGAAGCTTATCTGCAGAAGAGATTGCAAAGCAGGTGAAAAGTGTAAGCTAATTCAAAACAAGGCGATTGCAATGAATGAAAAAAACGAAGCATATCTGGAACTGAACAAGAAATGGAAGGGAATATGCAAGGCGCTCTTGGGCGACGAGATAGGAGAGCTGTCAGAATATGAAAAATGGCTCTATTCCGGAAACGGCCCTCGCAAGGTGCGCAAATCATCTGTTTCTGGGAAGGATGTCACATTTGCAAACCAGCCTTACAGGGAAGGCTCGAAATGGATGGGGCTAGAAGAGGTTGATTTCGAGAAAAAATACGCGCCCTTGAAAATAAACAACATCAAAGACATCGACTCGCTGCTGCAGGCTGTCGGCGAGCGCGTATATTACACTGGAAACATGGTGCTTGGCAACTCGAAATTCGTGGAGAAAAGCGCCGCGGTCACTGACTGCTTCTATGTTTATAGCTCGGAGCGCGTTGCATTCGCAAAATATGTCGCATATTCCACACGCGGCGGCTACAGCGAAAATGTTTTTGGCTGCTACGGCTTTGGGCCAGTGCAGTTTGCAGTGAAATCAAGCGGCATAACCGAGGTTTCCCGCGTTTTTGGCGTTTCAAAGGCGGATTACTCCTCCGACTGCTACTACTCCCACGGCTTGTCTGCCTGCCATGACTGCATGTTCTCCTTCAACCTAAAAGGCAAGCGGCAGGCCATCGGGAATCTGCAGCTTCCGCCTGACAAGTACTTGCAGCTCAAGGCGAAGCTGATAGGCGAGCTGCGCGAAAAGCTACGCAAGGACAAGCGCCTGCCATCGATAGTCGAGTTTTTTGCCGGCGCAAAACCAGACTACTCAGAACTCAAAAGGGCCGCTTTGCAAATGGGCAAATATGCGGATGAAAAACTGGACCGGAAGCCAATCGAGGATGCATTTTCAAAGGCGGCCAATGTCCTGCTGGGCAAGCGACTTTCCGGAATTGACAATTACGGGCACTTTCTTGCGAAGAATTCCTCAGTCAAAATGGACGATGGAAACTCCTGTCTGTCTGGAAAGCCCATGAAACTGACTTATTTTGCAGGTTTTCAGACATATCCCGCCCTGCGCCTTCTCACGCAGCAGGAGGCTGATTTTGCCGGCGAGCGATTGGTGCTCAATGAAACCGAAATAGCAGCCCTTTCTTTGCAAAATGCATCAACTGCCCTCTCAAAAATAGCATATTTCTGCCCGTTTTGGCTCACTGGCACGCTAAAGAATAACATTGAAACGCCCCTTAACCTCGAAGCAGTGGACTGCTACAAGGGCGCTCTCTACATCAAATCCAAGCTCTGCGCTTACTGTTTTTGCCCAAGAAGCTGCGACTACACGTTTGGCAGCAACGAGGGCAGGCACCTCTCGTTCTGCATAAACTGTCATTACTCTGTTCGGCTCACGCGCTGCGTTGAGTGCGACAGCTGCGCAAGCTGCTCGGACGCTTACTTCTGCCACAACTGCGAGAACGTGCACGATTCGATGTTCTGCTTCAACGTGAAGAATTTGAGATACGCAATCGGGAACGTGGAAGTGGGGCGGGAGAAATACCTTGAGATAAAGAAGATGCTCCTTGATGAAATTGGAAAGAAAATAGCGGCAAGCGGCGACTTTCCGCTTGACATCTACAACATCGGGGCTGCAAAAAGGGGCAAATAGCGCCAAAATCTACCTTCCCTGCCCCCGCATCGAGCCTGGGACTCGGGGTTCTCTTCTTGCATACATTTATGAACCCCCCGACGCAATATTAGACAAAAGGAGGTAGTAGATAATGGGATTCGGTAGAGATAGGGGATACGGCGGCGGTAGAGGAGGAGGCGGCGGTGGCGGCGGACGGAGAGAAGGCGGCTATCGCGGTGGCGGTGGCGGCGGCGGAGACAGGGGCGGCGGTGGCGGCGGCAGCTACGGTGGCGGTGGCGGCGGCTATGGCCGAGGCGGCGGTGGCGGCGGATATGGCGGCCCACGCGAAATGCACAAGGCAACCTGCTCAGAATGCGGACAGGAATGCGAAGTCCCGTTCAAGCCGACAGAAGGAAGGCCGGTATATTGCAAGGACTGCTTTGCAAAGCACAGGCCCTACTAGGTTCTGTTTCTTTTACAGTTTTTTTATTTTTACATTTCCCAGCGGCAGCCATTTATAGCAGTGCCGTCCTTCTTTTCCCATGCTCGAAGTCGAAGTGAAAGTGCTTGAAATGGACCGGAGCGCGTTTGAGAAGGCAATCCATGCGCTTGGCGCGAAAAAAATATTCGATGGAGAGCTTGACTATTCCATTTTTGACACTCCTGAGCGCGCGCTTTACAAGAAAGGGGATGTTTTGCGCTTGCGCACAGAGCATGGCAAGACGATTATGACGTATAAGCGCAAGGTAAGCACGAAGGGCGCAAAACAGATGGAAGAATCATCCGTTATTGTGCATAACCCGGAGGATGCGCGCGGCGCGATAATGCTTTCAGGCTTGGAAGAAGTCGCGCACTGGAAAAAGCATCGGACATCATACAAATTGGGCGAATATCGCTTTGATTTTGACAAAATTGCGGGAATTCCGGAATACCTTGAGATTGAGGCGAAAAACAAGAGAGAATTGCAGAAGATGCTGGTGACGCTCAAGATAAAGAAAAGCAAAGTGAAGACGTGGAATGAGTTTGAGGTAAGGGAATATTACGGGAAAAGGTCCGTTACTGACAAGCTGGCGTTGGCTAAAATGCAAAAGATGAATAATAAACTCAGAAGCGGGAAAAAGAAGGCATTGGCACTGGCAGACGTGCAAAAGGGTTTTAAAATCCGGCTTGATTCTTAAGGCATATAAACAAGGAAAGCCAGATATACGATGTGGCTTGACATGGAAAAAGAGTCTGAGTTAGAAATGCTGCGTGCCATGTTCCTAAAAGCATATGCTTCCGTTCCAGACAAGCTGCGCGAGGATGTGATAGCAGTTATAGGCGGAAAACCTTACAGCTGGAACGCCGCCTTTGTGGAAGTGAACGGGAAAACGCCTCTTGGCAGCAAAATAATCAAAAAGCTTGAGGAAATAGGCATGTTCAAGGATGGTTGAAATGGATGACGAATATGTAAAACAGCTTGTGGCAGCGCGCCTAAGGTCGCTTCCTCCCAATGTCGGCTTTTCGGTAGGGACTCACGGGAATTTCACAAGAGACCAGATAATCGATAATGTTCTCAATGGCACTCCGATTGGCAAGGAGTTTGCCCGGATGGAACTGAAAATGCTGGTTGAGACTCCGAAACTTGCGGGTAGATTGGGTGGCAAAAAAGTTTCTCCTTACTAGGTCAAGGCATGACACGTTGAACCAATACCTGTATGCCTATTGCGATGAGATAATTTCCGAAGCGCAAGGGCGCGGCTGGAAAGTGGAGAAGTCGGAAGACGACAAAAACACTGCCGGCGATGTCCAATTGCGGCTCGAGAAAAACAAGCCGGATTTCGCCTTTTTCAACGGGCATGGCAGCAAGGAAACAGTCTGCGGGAACATGGGTGGCGTTCTTGTTGGGCTGGATGATGCGCATCTACTGTCCGACATGATTGTATTCGCACGGTGCTGCGAGGCTGTTGGCGTGCTTGGCCCTGCGGCGGTGCATGCGGGATGCCGTGCGTTCATAGGTTACGGCGGCTTTTTCTGGGTGCCGCATTCGGATGAGTACGAATCAATTCCTGCCAGAAACCCTGCCGCAAAGCCGGTTTTGGAAATTTCGAACATTGTCGGTAAAATGATTCTGAAAGGCAAGAGCGTGCAGGAGGCAGTTGATGCCTCGCAGGAAAAGGCAAGCGAGTTGATACTAAAGACTCTTGTTTCAAGCGAGCCTACTGACGCGGCGGTGTTCCGGGCGCTTTACTTCAACTCGTCGGGGCTGTGCTTTGTTGGAAGTGCAGAGGCGGCGTGCGGATGATGAAAGAACTGGAATGAATTTGAGGTAAGGGAACATTACAAAAAGAGTTAGGGGTTCTCACTACACTGGCATTTTAGCGGCTCCTTATTGTTTTCCTGTTTCTTGGCAATGCCATCGGCTTCATATGAAATATCCAGATTCGCCTCATATGTCTTGCCTGCCGTGCATCCGCTTGGTATACTCATCGAAATCATTTTCTTTTCCCCTCCGCTGAAAGCAGTTTTTTTATCAAATGTTGCAGTAAACATGCCAGTATTTTCTTTAGCAACAAAAAGAGTTAGGATTCGTTCTTCGAATTCAACATTCTGGGGTATTACATTTAGTTTTCCATTGGGTTCGATGATACATTCAATGACGGCAAATGGCCGTGCTTCCCCTCGCCAATATGGGTCCGATTGGAGAGCTTCGCCAAAGGAAATCGGTTCACGGTTGAAGTAAATCAGTTCGTAAAATTGTACAGTAGTATACGGTGTCGGAGCAAAGAAGACAACCGCTAAAACGAAGAATGAGATTGGCGGAATTAGCGACGCCATCAATGCTTTGAATCCAGCAATATTGTGAACATACTCAACTACTCTGTAATTCAAATATGTGCTATAAACTACAATCGCCGCCAGTAATATCCCACACAAAGCCAAGATTGGAAATAATGGTAATGGCGAAACCAGTAAGGGACTCGGTGTAGCAATATTTATCCACAGTGTCAAGCCTGCAATGAGCATCACACCTGCTTGAATAATCGAATATAGATATGCATGGGTTTCAAAACTCCCGGAACCTCCAGCTATTTTTGCAATCGCAAAATTAACTGCGGAAAAAACAAGCCATGCAACTAAGAAGATTATGGTTATTAATGCCCCGAAAACAGCTGCCACAATGAATGCCGTTGGCTCAAAATAAGCCGTCCTACTAGGGCTATTCATTATCCCCAGATAAGAGATTAGCAAGGAAATCAAATACACTACAAAACCTATTATCTGTGACAAAATTAGTGCAACTGTTATGTCTTTTATCCCCTGCATCAGAGTAGCAGTTTTGGCTTCAGCCACAAATGTTTCGTGCGGGTGGTAAAACGCATTTTTCCAGACTTTTGCGCGGGAATATGGTATCCAACTTACAATCAGATCTGCAATATCTTCAAGAAAAAGTCCTTTTGTTTCATCTGGCATAAGTGGATATATCCAAATAGCATTTAATCCTTTGGGCAAAGGAAAAATCTTCCGAGATTTTAGCCCGCTTCCTCTTCCCCCCTGTTCAATTTTCTCTTAATAGTCTTCAACATCACAAACGAGTCCCGCTCCATTTCCTCAAGGCGGAATTGTATCAGCTTGCTTTGTGCCTCAAGCCGTGGAATCATCACAAACTCAAGGGCGTTCACGCGCCTCTTTGTCTTCTCAATTTCGCGAATCAGCCGCCGAATCGCATTCTCCGTTTCCGCAAGCTTCACTATCATGTCAAGGGCTTTCTCGAATCCCTCTGCAACCTCATCAATCTTGGCACTCGTGCCAACAATTGTGTAGCCGCGTTCCATGAGGTTTGCGGATACTTCCTGTGACTCAATGTGCGGAATCTTGACGCCCATGATGTTGCGCACCTCAACGGACACGCCTGGCGCGCGCCTGACGCTCATGGCGGCATTCTCAACCTCGGATGCGCCATGGTATGCCTGTGCAACGGCAAGTGCAGAATAGCACCGCTTCATCTGCGCACCAAGCTCAGAGCGCATGTCCTTTGCCTTGCCAAGTATCTTGAAAAATTCCAGCACAAGGGCGTCGCGCTTCTGCTTTAGGAGCTTGTGCCCCTTGCGCGCTAGCTTTATGCGGTTTCTCGCCTTGAGAAGCTCCATGCGCGTCGGGTTTGGGTTGTCTGCCATCTAATTCACTTTTTGCAAGAGCGGCACGCCGCGGTTCGATGTGCAAAATGCGTTGCATTTTGCATCAGACATCGTCCGGAGGACGATGCTGAAGGGCGCGCCCAAGCGCGCCCCGCGCCTCTCCAGAGGCGCGCCGCTTATTGGCGGTGCAAGCAAATGCTTTGCATTTGCTGCCCATTTGCCGCAAGGCAAATCGGGCCGCTTGCTTTGGGTATTGTTACTGCTTTTTCTTTCTGTATTTCTCTATGAATTCCTTCTTCACCCTCTTTAGCTCGGAATCAGGCAGCATCGCAAGCAAGTCCCATCCAAGCGTCAATGTCTGCTCAATGGTGCGGTCCTCGTGCGTGCCCTGCCGGATGAAGCGGTTCTCAAACTCGTCTGCAAACTTCAGGTAAATCTTGTCAATGTCAGTGAGAGCCTCCTCACCAACGACTGCCGCAAGCTGGCGCAAATCGCGCCCAGTTGCATACGCGGCATAAAGCTGGTCTGCAACCCCGCGATGGTCTTCGCGTGTCCTGTCCTTTCCAATGCCAAGGTTCATCAAACGGGACAAGCACGGAAGCACGTCAACCGGCGGGAAAATGTTCTTGCGGTGCAAATCGCGCCCAAGCACAATCTGCCCCTCTGTGATGTAACCAGTAAGATCCGCAATCGGGTGCGTGATGTCGTCCCCGGGCATTGTGAGGATGGAAAATTGCGTCACAGTGCCAATCTTGCCCTTGATGCAGCCTGCCCGCTCGTATATGCTTGCAAGGTCAGTGTACATGTAACCCGGGTAGCCGCGACGGCCTGGAACTTCCTCGCGCGCAGCTGCGATTTCCCGCAATGCCTCACAGTAGTTTGTCATGTCCGTGATAATCACGAGCACCTGCATGTCTTTTTCATACGCAAGGTATTCTGCGGTAGTCAGCGCAAGGCGCGGGGTAATCAACCTTTCCACAGACGGGTCGTCCGCGAGGTTCAGGAACAGCACTGCTCGCTCAAGCGCTCCTGTCTTCTCAAAGTCGCGCATGAAAAATGCCGCTTCCTCATGTGTGATGCCAACTGCTGCAAAAACGACTGCAAAATTCTCCGCTTTCTTGGAAACCGCCTTTGCCTGCCTTGCAATCTGAACTGCAAGCTGGTTGTGCGGCAGGCCCGAGCCTGAAAAGATGGGCAGCTTCTGCCCGCGCACAAGCGTGTTCATGCAGTCAATGGTGGAAATGCCAGTCTGGATAAAATCCCGGGGCTCTGCACGTGAATACGGATTGATTGGCGCACCATTGATGTCAAGCTTCTGCTCAGGCACGATTTTTGGGCCGGAGTCGCGCGGCTCGCCAAGCCCGTTGAACACGCGGCCAAGCATTTCAGTGGAGACGCCAAGGTGCATTGACTCTCCAAGGAACTTTATGCGCGTCTCGGTGGTGTTGATGCCTGTGGTCGGCCCGAATAACTGCACGACTGCCAGGCCCTTTTGCGTATCGAGCACCTGCCCCTTCTTGCGCTCCCCTGATGGCAGCGTGATTTCCACAAGTTCGTTGTAGCCGATGTCTGACACGCCGGACACGAACACGAGCGGGCCTGCGATTTTTGTGACTGTTTTGTATTCTTTCATAGTAATCACCTTCTAGGAGACTTTCTTGCCAAGCATGTCAAATGCGCCGTCAATCTCTGCGCCAAGCGCCTCAAGTGTGTCAATCTTGCTCTCGGGGATTTCCTTCATGCGCGCAATTTTCTCGCGTATGGGAAGCTCAAGTATCCTCTTTAGCTGCACTCCAAGCTCCACTGCCGAGATGCTTCGCGAGTGGAAGCGGAGGATGTTGCGCAGCATAAGATACTGCTTTTTCGTGCTTGAGAACGTGTCAATCTCGTGATACGCTGACTGCTGCAAAAAGTCCTCGCGTATCATTTTCGTGGAATTGAGCACTGCCTGCTCCTTTTCCGGAAGCGCGTCAGGCCCGACAAGCTGCACGACCTCCTGCAATTCGGATTCCTTTTGCAGCAATGCCATTGCCTCTGTGCGCAGCGTTGGCCAATCGGATGACACGGCAGAATACCATGCGTCAAGGGTGTCAGTGTACAATGAATAGCTTCGAAGCCAGTGGAATGCCGGGAAATGCCGGCGTTGCGCAAGTGACGCGTCAAGTGCAAGGAACACTTTTGTCACGCGAAGCGTGTTCTGCGAAACCGGCTCATTGATGTCTCCGCCAGGAGGCGATACTGCGCCGATGATTGTGATGGAGCCGAAGCGGTCCTCTGACCCCTCACATTTCACGCGCCCTGCGCGCTCATAGAATTCCGCAAGCCTGCGCGCAAGATATGCCGGATAGCCCTCCTCGCCAGGCATCTCTTCTAGCCTTCCTCCGATTTCGCGCATTGCCTCTGCCCAGCGCGAAGTGGAGTCTGCCATGAGCGCAACATCATAGCCCATGTCGCGGTAATATTCTGCAATTGTGACGCCCGTGTACACGGACGCCTCACGCGCTGCGACAGGCATGTTAGATGTGTTTGCAATCAGCACTGTGCGCTGCATCAGGGGTTTTTTCGTGCGGGGGTCTTCAAGGTGCGGGAATTCGGTAAGCACTTCTGTCATTTCATTGCCGCGCTCCCCGCATCCAATATAAACGACAATTTGCGTGTCAGACCATTTTGCAAACTGGTGCTGTGTTACGGTTTTCCCCGAGCCAAAAGGCCCCGGCACGCACGCAGTGCCTCCCTTTGCAATTGGGAAGAACATGTCAACAATTCGCTGCCCAGTGATAAGTGGGATGTTGGGGTCGAGCTTTTCAGAATACGGCCTGGGCTTTCGCACAAACCAGCGCTGAAGCATCTTGAGATTCACGCTGCCGCCATGTGCCTTTAGCGTGCCTATTGTCTCATCAACCGTGAAGCTTCCGGGGCGGATGCTCTCGATGATGCCGTCCTGGGGCGCCATTATCTTGTGCATGATGATTTCGGTTTCCTGCACAGTGCCTATGATGTCACCGCGCTTTACTTTCGCGCCAATGCGCACTGTGGGCTTGAATGCCCATTTTTTCTTGTGGTCTAATGCAGGCACTGACACTCCGCGCGCAATGAATGCGCCTGACTGCTTTGCAATCCCGTCAAGCGGGCGCTGGATGCCGTCGTAAATGGAGGTGAGCAAGCCAGGGCCAAGCTCCACCGAGAGAGGCTCGCCTGTCGTCTCGACTTTCTCACCGGGCTTCAATCCGGTCGTATCCTCATACACTTGTATGGTTGCGCGGTCCTCCTCTATCTTGATTATTTCGCCGGTCAGGCCAAGTTCGCCCAATTTCACGACATCGTACATTTTTGCTCCTGCCATGCCGCCTGCTACGACGACCGGCCCGGAAATCCTGACAAGTGTTCCCATTTCTACACCTCATTGAAAATAATCCTAGGACTTCTTCATTGAGTCGGAAAACAAGTTTTCCGACTGCTAAAAAAGTCCTTTCAGGACTTTTTCATCAAATCAAACCCCAGCGCCCTCTTGATGAGGAACGCAAGCGATTCCGTCTGCTCTATGCCGCCAGACATGTCCGGTATTGCGACAACGACCGGCTTTGCGGTCGCCTCAATCCTTTTCTTGAGCCGCCAATCCGCCCCTTCGACAACGCGCTCGGATACAACAAGCACGCCGTAGTTAGTGTCGGAGAGAAGGGTTGCAAGCTTCTCTTCCGCAGCCGCCCCATCTGCAATGAAGAATGAATCTATGCCTGCAAGCCTAAAGCCCGTCACAGTGGGCGCGTTCCCGATAACAGCTATTTTTTCCCTAAGCTCCGCCAAATTTTCACCTTGCGACTACCAGCATCTCCCTTATCTCTTCTTTTCCCATGCCAAGCGCAGTGCCGCGGGCAATCTTGCGTATGTTGTTTATTTCCTCTTCTTTGAGGAAAAGCATTCCTGCAAGCGCGCCAACCGAGAGCACGCTTCTGTGCAGCGCGCGCACGCTCTGCCTGGAGACAGACTGCTCAAATGCGATTTCAAAATGTGTCAGGCGGGAGTCTTTCTTGTAAGCATCTAGCGCCTCCTGTAGGCCAAATTTTGCAGCAACGCGCTCTGCAACCTCGTCCACAGTTGACGCGGAGAGCATGGACTCAAGCTCTGACTTTATTATTTTCCCGCCAGGCACCAGGTATTTTCGCGTCCCTGTTGCATCCATGCCGCTTTTCTTGCAGCGCATAATGGTAAGCACGTTCTTGCCGTCTGCCTCGGAGGACAAAAGCGAGCGTATTGCCACGCTGTCAGGCTCGGCGCTTTTGAGCTTGTACCCGGCTGCAACATAATAATATGACTCAAGGCTCCCAACCAGCTGTTCAATTGCGTCCTGCTCAAATATTCCCTGGGATGATATTTTCTGCACTTCGGAGGGGGACAGCATGTGCGCAGAAGCATACTGCCTGCCGAATTCAGTTGCGCGTATCCGCTCTATCATTGCGCCCAAGCCGTCCTGGTTGTATATCTCCTGCAGCTCTGCAAGCGAGATTGAGCCTGCGGGCACAAGATATGGCTCGACTGTTGCAAATTCCTTGCCAAGCTTCTTTGCCAAAATGACAGCCTTTAGGCTCTGCACGTCAAAGCGCGATAGGATGGCAAAGAGAATAGGCCTGCCCTGCTTTGGGCATACCTTCAGAAGCGTTGCCGCGGCCCTTGCAAAATTCCTGCCTGTCGCAAGCTCGATTAGCTCCTCGCCCCCAAAGCGCAGCGCAAAGGTGGTGAGGTCCTCGCGGTAATCGGTGCGCTCAAGTGTTGCAATTATGCCCTCGGCATCTTTTGCCTCAAGCATGGATGCTATTGCGGGCGCACCAAGCAGCGCCGGGCGCATTGCCTTTGCCCTGGCGTTTGCATAGCCCCATACAATTGGCCGCGAAAATATGCCACTTATCATTTTTTCTTCCTCTTTTTGCCGTTCCTGCGGCTGCCTGCATTTTTCTTTGCAGCCGTAGAAGCAGGCTTTGCCTCGCGGAACATCATGGCATAAAGCTGCCTTCGCATCTCGTCTTTGCGCTGCGAGAAAATCGCATCAAAGCTCTTGTCGGATCGCACCTTGCCATCAGAGGTTTCCACAATCACTCCGCCTTGGATGTCGGCGTGCTCAAGGCAGTATCCCTTGAGGTACTTGTGGTCATTGCGGTTTGCAAGAACGCGCACCTTGCGCGTGCCAAGCTCGTCGCAGCCTTTTTCGGCAAGGCGCCGCAAAAGCGCAGCATAAGATGAGCCGCTTGCGCGCGCCTCTGCCATAATGTTTTTTATCTCCTCAAGCGCCCCTGCCACTGCAGCCTCGCGCGCCTCAGAGACCATTTTCTTTGCCTCGAGCGCGGCAGATGTCCTGCCTTCGGATTCCTCCTCGGCTAATTGCGCCGTGGCAGATTCGAGGGCAGACTCGATTTTGCGGTCCGCTTCCACTCGTGCCGATTCTGTTGCGGCAGCGGCTTCCAAGCGTGCCTTCTGCCTTATTTCGTCGGCCGTTTTGTGGGCTTCCTCCTTTATCTGGGAACGTAGGTCGGATAGGCTCATCCTAATCACTTTTTTTTGGCTTAAGCCCCTTCCATCTTGCCAAGCAGAAGGAACCCTACGACGAAGCCGAGCAGCACGATGAGCTCGGGCAGCGCCATGTAGACAATCAGCTTGAACGTGTCCTCAGGCCTCTCGGCAATGACGCCCATGGTCGCTGCGCCGATTGACGCCTGCGCCACGCCTGTCCCTATTGCCGCACCTGCAAGCGCAACAGCCGCGGCAATCGCGTACGTCCCGTTCTGTGTCAACAGATATTCCATTTTCAGACACCTCTTTTTCCTCTCTATTCTCGTGGGCAGTTGCCCGCCCATAAGCGCAAACTAATCAACCGTGTAAACCCTCTTCTCTGCAAACGGCGAGAATTCCCGCCCGTTGCCCTTGTAGAATTTCCCGTAGAATTCCACCACATTAAGCCTGGCCCCGTGCACCAATGACTCGAACATCGCAAGCACGCACGCAGCAAAGTGCATGAACGCGTACATGAATGCCATGAGCGCGAATGTGACTATGCCGGCAATGCTGCCAAAATCAGGCGAGCGCGGAAGCAGCAAGTCGTTTACCGCCTCGGCAATTATCACTCCTCCCACTCCCACTGCCGCGATACGGATGTATGACATGATGTTTGATGACAAGCTAGGTATTTCAAAAATGCCCACGATGCCTTCGGCCCAGAAAAGCACTGCTGCGGATGCGGCAAAAAGGATTCCTGCGCCAACGCCGACTTCGGGCGGGAATGCAGAGAATAGGTACGTTGCGACAAGCAGTATTCCGCCGATTTCAATCCCCAGCCATGCGAGTTTTGCGTATGCGTGCTTGCGCGAATGATTCCATTCGTTTATGGCGCCAAGCACAAAGCCGAGCCCCACGTGCACCATGCCTATCACAAGGGCGTAAAACATGAGTGTTTGGATTCCCTCAAGGCGGTGAAAGCCCCGGTACAATGGCTCCTGCAGGCCAAGGAGCGCCGTGTGCGAGAATGCGAAATATTCGTCGAAAAAGATGCCAAAAGCAATTGCGGGAATTGACGCGATTGCCCAAATCCTGCCGACAGCATTGGTGAGCGTGCCCTTCTTTGACTTCCAAACCATGAAGCCTGCGATGAAAAGCGACATCACACCGTAACCCGCATCGCCCAAAATCAGCCCGTAGAGGAACGGGATTGCAAAGAACAGAATCAGCGTCGGGTCTATTTCCGTCGCCTGCGGAATTGAGAGGAATTTTACAAGGAATTCAAACGGGCCTGCATAGCCGGGGTTCACAAGCAAAGTCGGCGCTGTCTCCTCATGCCCGTTCAAAATCCTCTGCACCATCACCGACTTGCCGAATTTGTGCCGGAGCTCTGACTCGATTTTGTCAAACCGGTCTTTTGGCACCCACCCCTCTGCGAAAAACAGACGCTCTGTCCTGCCAAACGATGCAGCCACTGCAGCGCGGTCTGCCTCAATTGAGAGGGCCTCTTCAAGCATTAGGAGCACCGGATAGTATTTTGAGGAGAACGCAGCAATCTGGTTTTGACCCTCTGCAATTTCCTGCCGCGCCGCAAATATTTCCCCCTTGAGATTTGCGATCGCATCTTTTGGCTTTCCTGAAATTTTCGGGACAGGGCCGCACGTTGCAATGCCCTCGAGCGCTTTTGCTGCATCGGCGCCTGCGCGAATTGCAAGCACTGCGCAGACCTCCGTCCCTGACGCATGCGCAACTGCAAGCTGGTGCTCATGCGTTAGTGTTGAGAGCCTGTGCGCAACCTCATGCCGGCTTTTATTTGCATACTTAAGGACGTAAAAGTCAAGGTTCTCCGCATGAAGCGTGGAAAAATCGATGTCAAGGTTGCCAAGGATGGAGAGGTCTGCGATTTGCGAATCAAAGCGGGCAATTTTCTTCCTGCCCTCGTCTGCCATGTCGGATGCGTTTCGCACAGATGCGTCTATG
This sequence comes from archaeon, assembly GCA_020056305.1. Lineage (GTDB taxonomy): Archaea > Micrarchaeota > Micrarchaeia > Anstonellales > Anstonellaceae > JAGVIA01. The sequence goes on from JAGVIA010000049.1 coordinate 14,720, forward strand.
TCAAGTGCGGCTGCAAGCTCAAGCGGCTCGTCTATCTTCATGGGCGAGGGGGGCATTGGAGCAGGCGAGAGCGCAGCCTTTATGCCGCGTATGCGCACAAGCTGCGCTGACACGGCATCAAAATAATCAAGCGGGCTTTCCTTTGAGAGAAGCTCTGATTTGGTTTCAAGCAGGTCGATTGCGCCGGCTTTTTGCAGGAAGGAACATACCGATGAGAGCTCGGCCCGAAGGCCTATTATCCTGACCTTTTGCATCGGTGCTGGCTTGAACATGGGAACCTCCCTATTCTGTTGCGCTTGATAGCAAGTCGGAAAGAATTTTCTGCGCATCAGCGCGTGAAATTGATTTCTGCGTTATAAGGCTTGCTTCCTTTTGTGCACTGGCAAGTATTTTTTTGCGGTCTGCCTCGATTTTTGCGCGGCCGCGCGTTAGCACTGAGTTTTTTTCGTCAACCGCTTTTTCCGCCGCCTTTGAAACGGTTTCGACGGATTTTTCGCGTCCTTCTGCCAAAATGTGCTCGGCATCCAGTTTTGCCTTCTCAATTATTGCCGCGCCTTCGTTCTCTGAGGCTCGCAGCAATTCCACCTCATGCACGAAAGCGGAGTTGTCATGCGGGTGCTTTTCCATAGTAATCCCCAACCAGAATGTTCGGCGAAAGCTGGATGTTAAAAGTGAAAATAGATGGGGGGGTTGATTTTTAAAAACCTATCGTGGCAGCCCCTGCACAAAACGGTGCAGTTCGGAGTTGCGGCAATCATCTAGCCCAACCTTTAATATGATTAGATGAGACTCTCTTCCATGCCCGAAGAACTTGGCACTGTCATTTCCACCGAGGAAACGCCAACGACTTGCGAGTTTGTCTTCCTTGTGAAAAACAGGCGCGTCCGAAAAGGCCAGTTCGTGCAGGCGCAGGCGGATGACGGGCTTCTGCTTGGCATGGTGACTGAGATAACGCGCGCAAACCGCTATTTCGAGCGCGCCGAGAGCGTCGCAGAATACGAGCGCGCCTCGCCGATTTCAGAGCATTTCCCTACTGCGGACTGGGAATTCACTGTTGCGCAGGTGAGAATATTCGGGACATTCAAGGGCAAAATACTGGTGAGAAATACTTTCCCGCCAGCGCCTGGCTTGCGCGTTGTCGAGGCGGATTTGCCGCTTCTTAAGGAATTCCTCAAATTCCATGACGACGGGCTTGAAATAGGAAAGCTTGAGAACCACGACCTGCCTGCAAAGCTTGACATGGACGGATTGTTCCAAAAGCACCTTGCGATACTTGCGATGAGCGGAAGCGGCAAATCCTACCTAATGTGCGTTCTTCTCGAAGAATTGCTCTCACGAAAGCCTGAGCAGGGCAGGCTTGCCGCAGTCATAATAGACAACCATGGCGAGTACGCGGGCTTCAAGCAGTCGGAATTTGGGCAGCAGACGCGCGTGTTTGAGGGAAAGAAAATGCGCATAAGCCTGCGAAAAGTATCGCCGCAGATGCTTGCCGAGTGGATGCCGCAGATGTCGGGCGTGCAGCTTCGCGAGCTTGCAAAAATCCTAAAGGAGATGCAAAAGGCGGCAAATGAGAAGCATGAGGCGTTCGGGCTCTCAGACCTCTCATTGCGCATTGAGGCGTCCGAAATGAAGGACAACATCAAGGGGCCGCTTCTTGCATGGATTTCCGAGCTTCGGGGTCTTGGGCTTCTTGGCAAGGCAGATTTCCCAAAGGCGGATGAGGCAGTCTCGCCTGGCAGGCTGGCGGTCTTCGACCTCTCGGACATTGATTCGCTTCGCAAAAAGCAAATCATCGTATCATACTTTGGCAAGAAATTTTTCAGGATGCGAAAAAAGGGCGCAATCCCGCCATTTGTGCTGATTGTCGAGGAGGCGCACAATTTTGCGCGGGAGAAAGCGATGGCAGAGGCTGCAATCTCAAAGCACATAATCGAGACAATCGCGCGGGAGGGCAGGAAATTCGGCGCGTCATTGTGCCTGATTTCCCAGAGGCCGGTGCAGCTTTCCACAACCGCGCTTTCGCAGTGCAACACAAACATCATCCTGCGGGTCACAAACCCCTATGACATCAAGCATATCGGCGAATCCTGCGAGGGCATTGACTCGGCGATGCTAAATTCCATAACGACGCTTCGCGTGGGCGAGGCCCTTATTGTCGGCGAGGCAGTTGGCTGCCCGGTATTTGTGAAGGTGCGGGCAAAGCGCTCGCGCGCGACAACAAAGGGCGCAAGCCTCTCCTCCCTTGCGCGGCAGTTTGAGGAACAGAGCGCAAAGAAGAAAAATGATGTGGAAGCATTCCTCTAAGATGTTTATGGAAAACAACGAACTCCGTCTCGATGCGCTTGGCAACCAAGCCGTGCTCACTCCCTGGAGAAGCAAGAGGCCCAAGGATTTTGCGACGCAGCGGCCCACAAAGACAACTTTGCCATCAAAATGCTTTTTCTGCCCCGGCAACGAGCACATGACGCCTCCTGAAATAGACAGAATAACGCGCAACGGAAACTGGGCAGTTCGCTGCTTTCCTAACAAGTTCCCTGCGTTTGCCAAGAATTTCCCAAAGGCTTATGGCAGGCATGAGGTTATTGTTGAGCTGCCTGACCACTACAAGACCCTTTCAGAGGTCAGTTTGGCAGGCTTTGGGGATTATCTTGAGATGGTGCGAAGGCGCGTGCAAGATGCTTACAAGGACAAGCGCATCAAGTACGTGCAGGTGTTCAAGAACGAGGGGCATGAGGCAGGCGCGTCACTTGAGCATTCGCACACCCAGCTTGTGGCAATGCCGCAAGTGCCGTTCATGGTGCAAAAGCTTGCGGAGCGCGCGCAAAAAGGATTTCTCAAAAACGTGCTGCGCTCGGAGAAGAAACGCACATTCTACGAAAATTCCGGTTTTGCTGCATTCTGCCCTTACGCATCCCGCTTCCATCTGGAATCCTGGATCATGGCAAAGGGGAAGGCGCGGCATTTTGGCGAGCTTGACTCATCTCAGATGCACTCGCTTGCAGAAGCGCTAAAAACAACGCTGTCAAGGATGGATTTGCTCCTTAATTTTGCCCCTTACAACATCGTCTTCTACATCTCTCCGCCAAAAAGCAAAATACCGATTTGCATTCAGATACTCCCGCGGCTTGCAAAATGGGCAGGCTTTGAATTCGGCACGGGCATTATCATGAATTCAATGATGCCGGAAGTTGCTGCAAAGGCGCTTTCTGCAAGGAAATACTGATGTGCATATTTGTGCATAATAGCTCTAATTAGTGAACAGATTCGTGCATCCATTTTGACACACATCTTTAAATTCGCTTTCGCCGATAAACAAAACAGGGAGTTGACATGACTTTAGCCACTGCCAGCCAAAGGGCTGCTCAATGCAATCCGATAAGCCAAATTGCCAGCTTGCTTGCTGCAAGAATCCCGCTGCGGTTTATCGCTGAGGAAAGAAAGGCAATAGCAGACAGGCGCGACAACAGGCGACTGCCGGAATTTGCAAAAAGAGTGCCAAGAGTAGGGAAGACCGAATATCGCAAGGGATTGCGCGCTGACTGGCTGACAAGCGGCAATTTCAAATTGGTTGAATTTGCACCTGGATATGAAGAGGTTTCCGACAACGTGCACAGAATCGACACGAATTCCGGCATTACGGAAATTGGCGGCAGGCAATATGCCATCAGGCCTGTTCCATCGCTTGAATACGCGGAATCCGCAATGTCATCTGGCGATCTGCCATCATTTGCGCCTCTTCCCGTTTCACTCTTGCTGGACACTTCTGGCAAAGCATATCTAGTGCTCAAGCCAGTTGCCATTCCGGCTGGTGATTCTGCAACGCTGTTTGCACGGCGCCGCGAATTTGCACTCACCGTCCTCTCAGACATGACAAAACTGCACGCTCAAGGCAAGAGCCTGGCTAAAATGAACGTATCCCAATTTCTTGAAGACGGCGGCATGCTTGTTGAGGAAGTGCATGTGTTCCGCGCACCCGAAGAGCTCTCCCTTGGAAGGGAATTCATAACTGCAGCAGCAATGCTATATGGAAAGGGCATGTTGGGGGCGAGTGACATCCCAAGAATAGTCTCCCGCTACTACAGAGAAGGCCCTGTGACCAGGATGGAACTTGAGGAAGCAGTTGCTGTTGCGCCAGCCCAAAGCAGGCAATCGGAAAAAATCGCATTCGCAACCGCGTTTGTGGAGTCGCGCGACAAGGTGCGCCTGCCCCACGTAAAAACGCGCGCCGAAGCCAGCATACGCTCCATTGCAAAAAGGCTATTTTCGTAGAACAGCGCAAGTTGGATGTGTTTTTCCCCATTCCCTTAAAGCATCTCTACTTTCGTATCTTCGTTTTTGTCCTTGTCGCGGTCTAGCCGGTAAACCCTTCCGATTCCCGCATCAAGCAGCCCGGCATCGTGAGTGATTATGAACGTCTGCTCTACAATGGTCGGTATTTTCTCGCCAAGCGCCTTCCCAAGCATCTCCACTGCCTCTGCATCAAGGTTGTGCGTCGGCTCGTCAAGGATGAGCCAGGAGAGGTTTGGCGTCAGCACTGTGGCAAACGAGATGCGAAGCGCAAGGGAGATGCATGCGCGCTCCCCGCCGCTTGCAACCCGGTCAACGCCCTTCCAGCCGTCCGCGTTTATCTCAATCTCATAATCCTTCTCGCCAACCGACATGCGCGCGCCGGAACAATCAGAATACGGGTAGATGATGGGCCAGATGTGAGAGAGCGCTGTGTTTATTTCCTCCACAAGCACGGTGCGCACCTCGTTTTGCGCCTGAGCGATGCAGTTCTTGTAAGCTGAAAGGTCTGACGCGCTGTTGCGGTAATAATCCGCCTTTTTCTGCTTTGATGAAAGCGCGGACAATTCGCCATTAAGCTCGCGGAGCATTTCCGTTACGCCCAGCATTTCGCGTGCAATTCCTTCGCGCTTTGCAATCACTCCGGCAAGGGCTTCCCCGGCAGCCATGTGCTCCGCGCGCAATTTCTCGTATGCTTTTTCATCCCAGCCAAGCGCTGCTATTGCATCTGCGGCTTGCCGCAATTCTTCTTCCGCCTTTTTTTTCTGCGCAAAGTTTGCGGCAAGCCTCTGCATTTTTTCAAGCTCGGATGAGAGCTTATTTGCAACATCGGAAAGCGCCCGGGCTTCGTGCGCTGATTTTTCCTGCCCTGCGCGCCCAATCACTATCTTTTTTTTGCACTCTTCCATTTCTGCAGCAATTTTTCCAATGTCAATGCCTGCGGCGCCCCTGAGCCTCTCAAGTTCGGATGCAACCACTTTCGAATCAAAAATTCGCTTCTTCAGTTTTTCGCATGCAATCACCTGCTCCTTTCCTGACTTCTCAAACTCGGATATCTCATGCTCAAATGATGCGATCTGCTTCTGCCTCTCGGCAGCAAGGTGCAATTTGACATCGCCACCGAGCTTCTGGCCGCACACGGGGCAGTCGTCTATTGCGCCATCAAGTCCCCTTTTCGAGGTTTTGGCAGCGTCAAGAAGAGCTTTTTTCTCGGAAATCATTTTTCGTGCTGCATTTGCGCCCTCTTCGCATGCGGCGCACTCTGTTTCAAGTGCCGCAAGCGGTTTTCCTGCCAGCAGCGCGCCAAGCTTCTCGCCTGCCTTGCGCGCCTCCTCATCTGCCTTTTTTGCGTTCTTTTCAGCCTCGGCAAGCCTGCCAAGCTCTGCTGATGCGGCTGCGACAAAATCCGAATGCGATTTTTGCATTTTTTCAGAATCTGATTTTTGCCTTTTTCCCAAATCAAGAGCGGCTTTCTTTTCCAATATCGCTTTTTCATCAGTCTCGGCTGCGCCTTCCAGCTCTGCATTTATCCGTGCAATAATGCCGGCAAGTTTGTTTTTCTTATCATTTAGCGACACGTGCTTTGATTTTTTTTCCGAAAGCGTTGCAGCCTGTTTTTCCAGCGTTTCTTTTTCTTCCTTCAGCATCTTTTCATCTGCCAAAAGCGCCTGCTCCTCCTCGCGCATCTTTGCAGCTTTCTTCTCATATTCTCCAATGCGCCTTGCAAGCTCTGCAAGCCTCTCTGGCTTGCACTCTGCGGCAAACAGGTCTGCCAAATCAGACAGCTTTTTTGCGACTGTCGAGGCATTTGCCCGCGCATTCTCAAACCTGTCAAGCCCAAGCAGCTCGTCAATTTCGGCTTTCCTCTTGCGCGGGTCGATTGAAAGGAGGTAGTCTATCTTGTTCTGCTCGGAATAGATGGCGCGCACAAACAGGTCATAGTCAACCCGGAGCAATTCGCGCACGTATTTTGTGACTGCAACCGGCCCTTTGTCAAGAAGCTTGCCTTCGCAGTATATTTCCGCGCCCGTGCCCTTTGCATCAAAAAAGCGCCTTATCTGGTATTCCTTTCCCTCATGCGAGAATTTGAGCTCAGCCTGCACCCTTCCGTTTCCAGAACGCACGTTCCGTATGTCTTCAAGGGAAATGTCATGGCGCGCAAGCTTTGGGAACGTGCCAAAAAAGGAGAAGCAGAGCGCATCAACGACTGAGCTTTTGCCAGAGCCCATCTTGCCCACAAGCATGTTGGTGCCCTTGACAAACTCGAGCGTGGTGTCCGCATGGCTGCGCCAGTTTTGCAATGAGAGAGAAAGGAGCATGGGGCTATTTGGGGCTTAAAGGATTAAACATTATCCGGCTCTGCGTGTGCAACCTTCAAGCCACATCCTCGAATCCCGGCGCGCGAGAACCTGCCCCGCGACGCACTTGTCAAGCAACGTCTTCAAAACCAAGCACGCGCGCCTTGTAAACCTCGACAACTCCGGCGTATTCCTTGAAAAACTCGTCTGCAGCAGCCTCGTTGTCGTCGCGCACCACAAGCGCGCTTTTCGTGCGCCAGGGGGATGTGCTAAGTTTGCTTTTCTTGAGATTGTAGTAGAACATGCGCTTGATGCGATTGTAATCCTTGACCTTGGCATGCAGGTCATAGAGGTAAATTAACATGGATGTAACTATGGTTACATAAGCTTAAAGAAGCTTTATTTTTCGCCTATTTGTTTCTTGTTCCAGCTCTCCAATCAACGCCTGCAATGCATTCCCGTACGGGTGCCAGTCCATTGCATCCTCGCCCCCTTCTACAAACATATACCTGAGAAAATCGTTTTCCGAGCAGCCATACATGAGTATCCGCCAGCACGATGCCAAGTCTGCCGCATGCTCAAAGCTTCTGGCAATAAATCCGATATCAACGAACTCCTGTTTCCCATTGGAAATTATTTCGACAAAACAAATGACATTCGCGCCGTTTTTGTTCAGTCCATCCATGCATGTTGCAAATGCAGCTGCGGCCATGTGCTTTGCATTGCTTGCTTCAAGCGTGCAGCCTGACTTTGTGCCATACGGTCGGACTATCTTGGGCTCCTCAAGGTGCGTCACCGGTCATGGTTTTTCTTTCCCGAGCCATTTTCTAAATGGCGAAACTGAATTGCCGCAAACAACTCCCATATTGCTAGGACGCACGTATGGATTTTTCACAATGAGCTCTTGCATATCACGTTTTCTCATTTGTGCCTTATATACTTTAACATTTATCGCAACAAAAGAAAAAGCAGCTTGAATTTTACCTTCTGGATTTTGCGCTTGGCACGACTGCATCAACCAAAAGCTCAATGTCCTTTGCCGGAACTAGCGTGTTCATCCACTGCCCGGCGTAATAGTATTGAAATTCAAAGTCCGTAATGTCCTGCCTTGCCCCGACCACATGGCCTCCATCCCTTTTTTGATATATCGGCGGTATCTTGTCAACATCGTTTACATGCCCAAGATTTTGGGGCGGCCCAACCAGCACAATTGAATCCCTGTGCGGCCGCAGAGCCTCCAATCTTCCCCTGAACTCCGGGCCTGATTTGTACCCAAGCCTGTCTGCTATCTCACGAACATATCCCGATATGTATTCCACCGCTCTTTTTTCTTTCACAAACTGCCCTACCTGTTTTTCTATGTCCGCAGTCTCCTCAAGCGATGTTACGTAGTGCTGGTTTACGAGCAGTCTGGTGCCCTCCACAAGGCTTAGCCCGGAAACAGAACTGCCGTCTTTTGGATAGCAAATATAATCTTCAATGGGCCGCATGGGCTGGAATACTAATGCAAATGTCCCGTTCCCGTTTTCCTTAAATGCATTCTCAAGCGCCCTTGCGCGCGTAAGCGCGCCTTCAAACCTCAGGAAAACCTCAAATGCGATATCCAGGAATTTCCAAATGTCTTTGCCCGGATAATACAGCACATTTTTTGTCTGCTTATATTCATCGAAAATAGCCCTTGCCCATGCAACATCGAATTCCCGCCCAAGATTCCACACCTCGACCTTAAGCGGCGTCTTCCACTCTAGCTTACTCCTGGCCAGAATGGCTACGGAGTTCATGAACGGAGAAATTAGGGGCTGATGATTCTGGAAAGAATTCATGAGAACGAGCCTGCTGGGCCTTTGGCCCTCTGGCTTTACTGTTAGGGGAATAGTTATTGAACGTGGCTCATTCATGTTATTGCATTTACTAACAAAAATTAATAAGCCTTACAGCCTGTCCACGCTGACAATTTCCTCATTCCCTTATCTGCCCGTCCCCTTCCGCCACTATTTTTGTGATTGTCAGCTCCCGCAGCCCGATCGGCCCCCGCACGTGCAATTTTTGCGTGCTTATGCCCACCTCTCCCCCAAACCCCAGCGTGTATCCATCAGAGAATCTTGTCGAGGCATTCACATACACGCAGCACGAATCCACCTCTTTTGCAAACAGAGTTGCATTCTCCTTGTTCTGCGTAATTATCGCATCGCTGTGGTGCGTGCCATACTTGTTTATGTGGTCAACCGCCTCGCGCACATCCCTAACAACTTTTATGCCGATTATCAAGTCCAGATACTCCAGGTATTGCTCCTCTTCGCTCATGAGTTTCAAACCCGGCGCTATTTTTTTCGCCCTCTCACATCCGCGCACCTCTACTCCATTTTCCTTCAATTTCCGTTCCAGCGCCGGTATGAACTTTCCCGCCACTTTTTCGTGCACAAGCACGTGCTCAAGCGCGTTGCACACATACGGCGATGACAATTTCGCATTGAGTATGATTTTTTCTGCCATGCCCAAATCCGCAGACTCGTCCACGAACGCATGGCAGTTGCCCGCGCCAGTCTCAATGACTGGCACCTTCGCGTTCTCGACAACCGCCTTGATCAATCCCGCCCCGCCGCGAGGTATGAGTACATCCACATATCCCCTTGCGCGCATCAATTCCGCAGCCGCCTCGTGCGTTGTATCCTCAATAAGCTGCACCGCATCGGCTGGAAGCCCGCTTGCGCCCAGCGCTTTTTGCATTATGCCGACCAGCGCCTTGTTAGTGCTTATTGCCTCCTTCCCGCCCCGCAGCACAATGGCATTCCCGCTCTTTATCGCAAGCGAAGAGGATTCTGCCGTAACATTGGGCCTTGACTCATAGATGAACGCAAGCACGCCCAATGGCACGCGCACGCGCGAAACAGCGAGATGGTTTTTCAATTCCCATTTCTCGGCAACCTGCCCTACGGGGTCAGGAAATCCTGCAATCACTTCAAAACCTGCAGCCATGGCTTCTATCTTGCCCGCATCCAGCTCAAGCCTCTTTGCCACCGAGCGCGGGAGCGCAGCTGCCGCTGCCAAATCCTTTTTGTTAGCCTCAAGCACAGTTGCCGAATTTTTCCGTATCGCGCCTGCAATCGCCAAGAGCGCCATGTTCTTCTGCTCCGTGCCCGCAACCGCAAGCATCCCACTTGCCTCTTTTGCACGCCTGCATTTTTCTTCAACCTCGCCCATTCATTCCACCTTTTTATCTTAGTCGGGCGTTCGCCCGACTTCTAAAAAAAAGCACTGCTTTTTTTTATCATCACAAGATTTTCCCTATCCACCACTTCATTGGCATAGCCAAGAATTTTCCTTGCCTCGTCGCTCTTCTTGCCCGCAATGGACTGCAAATCCTTGCACGAATAATTGACTTTTCCGCGCGCAATGCTCCTTCCATCACGGGTTATGTCCACTACGTCCCCCTTCCCAAACGTCCCTTTTGCCGATACCACTCCGACTGCAAGGAGGCTTGCGCCTTTTTTTGCAAGCGCATCCATCGCGCAAGTGTTTATCTCTATCGAGCCGGCAGAGGGTGACGCAAACGCTATCCACTGCTCCTTTCCATTGAACTGCGAATCAGCAGGGCAGAACATGGTTCCCTCCTTGCACGCAAGCACTGATGCGATTATGCTTTCCTTCTTGCCCCTTGCCATGGCGACCCATGCGCCTGAAGATGTCGCAAGCTTTGCGGCGCGCAGCTTGTTTTTCATCCCGCCCCGGCCAGTTGCGCCTGCCTTTCCAGCGGCTGCCTCAAGCTCCGGCGTAATGGCATCCACGTCCCGGATCAGCGCCGCGCCCTTCTCCTTGGGGTTTCTGTCATAGAGCCCATCCACATCCGTAAGAAGCAGCAGCAAATCCGCTTTCATCTTGCTTGCCACAAGCGCGGAAAGCTCGTCATTGTCCCCGAAAACCGATGCGCCCTGGGCAAGCTCGCGATTTGACACCACGTCATTCTCATTTATGATCGGCACCACGCGTGCGCGCAGCAGCTGCTCAAACGTCGCCATCACGTTAAGATACCTCTCCCGGACCGAAAAATCATCGTTCGTAAGCAGCACCTGCGCGGTTGCGATGCCGTGCCTTGAGAACAATTTTTCATACGCGTGCATGAGCGCACCCTGCCCGACCGCGGCGCAGGCCTGCTGCATCGAAACCTCTTTTGGCTTTGACTTGATGCCAAGCCTTGACATGCCGCTTGCAATCGCGCCGGATGTCACAAGCATCACTTCCTTGCCTTCGCTCCAAAGTTGCGCAATCTCGGCAACTATCCGCCCCATCGTAGCCTCATCCAGCCTGCCGCCATCGGTAAGCACGCTCGTTCCTGCCTTGATGACAATGCGCTTTATTTTTTTAGAATCGAAATTTTTGCATGACATAAATCGCACCATCCAATGCCGCTTTCTTCTCCATCTGCTGCATCTTCTGCATTTTCCCATGCCCATTTCTGCCTACTTCTTCATCTCCTGCATTTCTCTTGTGCATACCCTGCGCCAACTGCTTACTTCCCCTTCTCCCGCGCCTCTCTCATTTCCCTTGCCTTTTTGATGCACGCAAGCATTGCCGCCTCAAATGCATCCGCGACTTTCCTGTCCTGCAGCACTGCAAGCCCTTCAACCGTAATCCCCTTTTTTGTTGCAACCATTTCTTCAAGCGCAACCGGCTCAATGCCGCTATCACGCACCATTGCCCCTGCTCCCTGCGCCGCAGCCGCAGCAAGCATCAACGCATCCTTTCTTGAAAGCCCGTTTTTCTCCCCCACCCTTGCCATGGCATCTATGGCACGGTAGAAAAACGCAATGCCGCTTGCGCTGATGTAAGAGTTGTCCATCATTTTCTCATCACGAAACTCGATTGCATCACGCGCGCCTGACAGCAGCTCGCCTGCAGTTTTCGCATCCTCTCTTGTTGCGCGCCTTCCGGCGCAGTAACAGACAATCCCCTCTCCAACCTGCATCGCAGTGTTGGGCATTGCCACGACCACCCTGCAATCTGGCGGCGTCCTTGCTTCCAGGAACGAAATAGGAATGCCTGCCGCAATCGAGATAAGCAGCTTTCCGGATAGCGCACTATGGATTTGCGAAAGAAGCTCCTCGACCGCATCCGGCTTCACCGCAACTATCACCGCGTCGCATTTCCCCACGGCTTCTTTTGCATCCGCAACGGCGGTTGCGCCAATCGCGCGCGCCACCGCATCCGCCTTTTCAAAAGTGCTGTCCACAAGCAATATGTCTGCTGGGCGAATCTTTCCTCCATTCGCTATGCCTTTTGCTAGCGCCCCTCCCATTTTTCCGCATCCTAGTATGCAAATTCGCATGGCAGAAATTGTCCTTTCCGTTCTTTATTAAACTACCCCGGAAGAAACGAGAAATGAAAAAGAAGAACTAGAGCCGATCCACGCTCACAATCTCTGCCAATGACACGCCCGGAATCGAATTCGCTTTCTGCTCAAGGGCATCCGACCCGCCTTCCCCATCCGGAATTATGCACGTAATCATGATTGCGACAATGCCAAACGCAACCGGCTGCTCAGCCATCCTCGCAGGCTTGAGCTGTGCGACAACCGCCTTTTTCAGCTCCTCAAAGCCCGCCATGTCCTCTGGCATTATCTTGATTTCAACAGCGACTTCCCCCATAAGAAAACCTCTTTCAATTACGGCCCGTCAATGCCGCATTTCGGGCACTTGTACGGGTTGGACACGAGCCTGCAGTGGTCGCAGCGCACGATTAATGCGTCGCAGCTCGGGCATCCGAATTCCGAATATTTTTTGGTTTGCTTTCCGCAAGTCGAGCAGTTTTTGAGCATATCAAATCACCTAAGGATATTGAAAGCATTATGCCTGCAAAACTTAAAAAACACCCTCTTCGCCTCTCCTTAACGTGCCAGACCCAAAAATTCCGCTCGTCCGCTCAATCCCGGCGCACGAAATCCTAAACATCAGCGTTGCCCTTGACACATATGACGATATTTTCTCGGACTTTGACCCCCGCCCGTATTCCAAGCGCGAGCTATCGCTGGACTTCCTGCGCGAAATAGAGCGCCGCCGCTTCGAGGCAGGCACGAGCATCGAGGTTCGCTTCCTCATCCCAAAGGACGTGCGCAACAAGGAGGAGGAGGCTTTCATCACAAAGCGCCTCCGCGAGCATTTTGGCACGCAGAAAAAAGATGCGATTGAGAAATCTTCCCAAACACGCAGCACTGGCATAAAGCTCTCGGCAATCGGCTTTGCCATAATGGTAGTCAGCCTAATCCCGTCCGAATCCGATTTGCTTGGCTTCCTTCTTCCCATCTCACAAGTGCTCGTTGTCGCAAGCTGGTTCTTCCTCTGGACAGGGCTTGAAAAAATATTCATAGGCAACAAGCGCGCGCAGAGGCAGGAGGCAAGGGCTGAGAAGCTGCGCAAGGCAACTTACCTTTTCGAGGAATTTCCGGAAAAACCAGTAGTGGTGAAAAAAGTGTTGAACGATTGACGTTCAACAATTGTCGAGCGAAGCTCGACAAGGAGTGATGAATATGTGCCTGGATGAGAAAACCGCATTGAAAATAATTTTTGTAATCGGGATTGCAGGCCTGCTCTTTAGCGGATATCTGACATGGGGCGAGGTATTCGCGCCTGCGCGCGAGTGCATAATTACCGGACAGCCTGCGCCATCCTGTGGCGCAAACGTAGGTTTGACAAGCATATTCGGCCTGCCAGTCTGCGTCTACGGATTTGCAATGTATCTGCTAATCACGTGCATCTCTGGATACGCGCTCTTTGGCAGCAAAAAAGTTTCAAAAAAGAAGAAGTAAGCGGTGCAAAAGCGGTTTTCCCATCGGCGCGTTCATCTGCCGTCTTTTGTTTTTCCATTCCCGCAGTTGTTACCTTCTTTTTGCCTTTTTTCCAGTTGTCTTCTCTTTCCCAAATTCCACATACGAGTATATCACTGTCGCAACTGCCGCTGCAATCATTATTGCAACTGATGCCATCAGCCCTACTTCCGGCATGACAACCCCAAGCAGCGCGACAATTCCTGCCGCCTTGAATATCTTTCCGCCAAGCGCATGCGTCCTGTCCCAAACGCGCTCGCTTGACATGGTCCAAGGGGTCCGTATTCCTATAAACCAGTTCCTCTTTGCTTTCTGCAGCACCATCCCAAGATAGAAAAAAAGCATGGCAAATGCAGGAGAGAGTGCCTGCGTCATGTTGAACCGATAATCAATATTGTAAAGGATTGTAAGCCCGAAAAGATAAGACATGAAAGCCACTAGTGCAGCAAGCATCCCATCATACTCGCTTGCGAATTTTGCATAATTTTTCCTAAGCGGATCAATTCGCGGCACAAGCTCGAACAAGGCAACAAATGCAAGCGAAAGAACCGGCGTCAGGAAAAGCGCGACCCATTTTTCCATCTGCCCGTCGGCATTGCCTGACAAATTCCAGTGCGATGCGACTTTCTCCGGCAGTATCGGATAGAAATAAATCGCAGTGACAAAAGAGAGCAGCACAAGTGAATACGCTATTTTTTTTGCCAATGACATTTGCATCGCCAAATCTGTGATTGCCTTGGGGGATGATGTGCATTTTGCTGCGGCAAAATGCATCAGACATCGTCCGTAGGACGATGCTGAACCCCTCAAGGGGGGCTAGTGACTCTCTAGTGCCCCTTATGGGTACGCTATTTTGCTTGCGCAAAATGCTTCGGTCATCTGGCTGCGCCAGATGCCGACGCCCCCGCCAAGATTTGAACTCGGGTTTCGACCTTCGCAGGGTCGCGTCCTATCCAGGTTAGACTACGAGGGCATGTGAAAATGTTTGGTGTCAGTGAATTATAATTAGTTGCTGCTTGGACGGAATATGGGCCCTGTCCCTAGCCCGGGATTCTGGAGCGGGTGGAAATCCGCCTCAGCGCCATAAACCCAGTAGCACCCGTTGTCATCGCAATAATAGTATACAATGCTATAGTTGTTCGGGTAGCCCGGGTTGGATTGCCAGTCGTCCCAATAATTGCCGACGATGCTTAAATTCCAAGAATTGGCCGTTGAATTTATCCCCTCGGCGTGGCGCTCATTCTGTACAAGCGAATTGTTCCACATTGTATTTCCAAAAGCCCAACCGTCATTTTCATATATCCCGGTCAGATACCCAGTGATGAAATTCCCTGTTACATTATTGTGCCAGCTCGCGAGGTAAACCCCACTGCCGCCCCTCTCACCGTAAATGTTCGTCCCGTTCAGGAAATTGCCCCGAATCGTGTTATAATCATAATTCACGTGAAGTCCCTCAAGGTTTCCGGAAAAATAATTGCCAAAAATCTGCGAATGCCCGCTGCCCGAATAAACTCCCGTATGCGAATTGAGAATCCTGTTGCCATGGACCCTGTTCCCGCTCCCGCTCAAGCCCACCGCAATCCAAAAGTCATCAAATGTGCAATTCCTCACCTCGACATTGTCAATATATATTGTGCTTGAAACTCCAAGCGGAAAATGCGAAATATCTGCGTGGCCGGTTATCCGGTGCCCCTGGCAGTCGAGCACCACATTGTCCGCCAGTATATTGACTGCAGTGCTCCTGCAGTTGAGGATGTTCCCGCTCAGGTTCGTGCTCTGCGTTATGTTCATTCCGCACGGCAGCGTCGGTGTAATCGGCACGGCAGGCGAAATTTCTGCCGGCTTGATATTGCCCGTGGAAGCAAAAATCACATTGAGCATTAGAAACGCAAGAAAAAGCAGGAGAATGGTTTTCATGCGAAAAATATGCATGTGCATTTTTATAACACTAACGGCTGCAAAATAATGAGCCTGTTGCAAATTGCCTCTGAAGCTTCTTCTTAGGGAAAGCTGCTTACGACTTTTGTGAGAATAAAGCCTCAGTCGGAGTCTTCGACCCCTTGC
>JAGVIA010000010.1 GCA_020056305.1 archaeon
CAGAGAAGCAAAAGTTGAGGCAGAGCAGATGCGCTTGGTTTCTTTCTGCTGAGCCTTCACATCAAGAAGCCCACGCCTTCAGGCGTGGGTCATTCACTGCTAAATTTAAAATATGGATGAGAAAATTGACATGCTTGACCGAAAAATCCTCTATGAGTTAGACAAGAACTCCCGCCAATCCTACAGCTCAATCGCCAAGTCCCTCCGCACCAGCCCGCAAGTGGTCAAGTATCGGGTGGAAGCGATGGAAAAATCCGGTTTGCTCCGTTACTGCTGGCCCATGGTCGAATACCGGAAACCGGGCTATTTCTTCGGGCTTTACTTCATCAAACTTCATAATGTAGACGAAAAGGCGGAAGAGCGCCTATTCTCCTACTTGGCGGCCCACCCTTACATCCCGATAGTCATGCGGGGGGAAGGGTATGCCGATGCCATAATTGCCATCTGTGCAAAGGGCATATTCCATCTGAGCGAGATAATGGATGACCTGAACAACCGCTTCTCTGCGCATTTTCTTGAATACGACGCTACAATCCCTATCGGCTTTTCGCAGTTCACCCGCTCCTACCTAACTGGAAAGGCACGGGATGTCGGAAAAGTCGCATTCACGGGCGCAGATGTCAAGGAAACCGAGCTTGATCTGGAAACCAGGGAAGTCCTCTCTCTTGTAAACACCGACGCCCGTATATCTATTCTAGATATTGCCCGCAGGGTTGGCATTTCTCCAACATCTGCAAGAAACAAGCTGCGCTTTCTAGAAAAGTCCAGCATAATACAGAGCTACACCATACTGCCAGACCATGTAAAGCTAGGATTTCCGCGCCATCGAGTACTTCTCAAGCTCCGGAACCTTACAAAAGAAAAGGAAAAAGCGCTCTTCACCTACTGCCAGCTTCACCCCAATATCATCCATCACCTGCGGGTTATTGGGGACTGGGATTTGGTTCTTGATATCGAAATTGAGCGTGGCGAACCCTTCCGAAAAGTCATTCAGGAAATCAAGCACAAATTCTCAGATATTATACAACGGGTTGAGCCAACTTACATCTACCAAATAGATCAGTTCAGGGATATACCAATCGAATACCCGAAGTTGAATTCAGATTGACGAAGACGAATCTGCTTCAGACCTTCGCTCTGTTGTGAATTGCTTAGTCAGACCGACACGAAAATGACAACTTTTGGCGCTCTGTCATCACTCACCAAAAATCTCGCAATTTCCTAGCCCTTTCCTCGGAAATTCGCAAGAATTAGCTGTTTGAGCGCGAGTTTTCCAATTTTTGCCCCTAGTCAATTGCCTAGGGCAATGCCTCGAAAAACAAGTCAAAAGCCTAAGTTACTATGTCGGTCTGACATAGTAAATCTCATCAGACCGTCCGCTAGGCTCGAACTCGTAAGCCTGAGAGACACGCGTGAATAGGCAATCGCCTTACTTTTACAAAACCACTTTGGCAATCAACAAACTACTAGTTTTCCGGCATTTTCTGGGGCTTGTTTCCGCGCAAGAGTGCTAGGGAAACCATAGGAAACATGCGGCTTCGGGGTGAATGATGACAGACAGTCAGTCATACGAGAATTCGTCAATCAGAGCAGCAAGCTATAAATAGAACTTAGAGCAGGACAGGCAGCCGAGGTGAGGCGTATGCAGATAACCGACGGAAGGACGCCGGAGCGGTTCTTCAATACCAAGGCGAACTGGGAAGGCGTTGGAGCCGAGAACCGGAGCCTGCTTGAGGATTTTGCGCGTGAAAAGGCGGCCCAGGGCGCTTCCGAGAGCACCCGCTACATGTACCTGTTCTGCCTGGTGAAGCTCGCCAAGCACGCCAACGGCAAGCCGTTCAAGGCCCTTGGCAAGAGGGAAATCATCGACTTTTTCGAGAAATGGAAGAGCTACAAGAGCCCGAGCCTCAAGGTCTCGATAAAGGCCTTCTACAAGTGGGTAAACGGTGGGACCTACCCGGACGCGGTTTCCTGGATAAAATCGCACGGGTTTGAACGAAGGAAGCTGCCGGAGGACATATTGACAGAAGCCGAAGTCAAGAAGCTTGCCGATTCCTGCCTCAACCCCCGCGACAGGGCGCTTATCTTGCTGTTATACGAGGCAGGGGCAAGGGCGGGGGAATTGATAGGCATCAACATAAAGGACGTAAAATTCGACGAATACGGAGCCGTTGTAATGCTGGACGGCAAGACCGGCATGAGGCGGGTTCGGGTAATAGACTGCGTCCCGGACTTGAAGGCCTGGCTGAACAACCATCCCAGGGTCACCGACCCGAACGCGCCCCTGTTCCTCGAGCTGCGTGGCAAGTTCAGCCATCTTGCCAACCACGCGACCCTGGCGAACATAATCAAGGCCTCCAAAAGGAGAAGCGGCCTCAAGAAGAGGATATACCCGCACCTTTTCAGGCACTCCCGCGCCACCCACCTAGCGCAGGACTTTACCGAGCAGGAGCTTAAGGTAATATTCGGCTGGAGCGGCGGATCCCGGATGCCTGCCACTTACGTCCATCTTTCGGGCGCTGATATTGACCGAAAAATGCTCCAGAAGCGGGGCTTGACCGTTGCCAACACGAGCGCCAAAAAGGACGAGCTGGAGCCGCTGGTCTGCAAGAACTGCAGCAGGGAAAACTCGGCAACCGCAAGGTTCTGCAGCCAGTGCGGCATTGCGTTTTTCATCAAGGACGCGGTCGATGTGGACAGGCAGAAGAAGGACGCGCTGAAAATGCTCAGGTTCCTGCTTAGTGATGAGGAGCTGAAAGGGAAGGCGGAAAAGAAGCTCGATGGCATGGATTTATCCCAGATCTACGGAGGTGAGAAAAAATAGAAGTGTTTGTTGAAATCACGGGCAGGAAATCCGGTCAATGGTTTTAAATCCTAATAGAGGATTGATGAGGGGGTAGAATGAAAAAACCTACAGCAATCGACCTTTTTGCAGGCGCAGGCGGCCTTTCGCTTGGCTTCGAGCTTGCCGGGTTCAAGGTAATATGGAGCAATGACAACAACAAATGGGCGTCTGCCACCTACGACAAGAATTTTGGCAAGGGAATAATGCACCTTGGCAACATAGAGAACGTCAAGGAATTCCCAAAGGCTGATTTGGTGATTGGCGGCTATCCTTGCCAAGGCTTCAGCCTCGCAGGCACGAGGCTAGTGGCCGACCCGCGCAACAAGCTCTACCTCGAGTTTGCAAGATGCGTCAGGCAAGTCCAGCCCAAGTTCTTTGTGGCCGAGAACGTCCCAGGAATGCTCACTCTGGGCGATGGAAAGATAATTAAGGCGATGATCAGGGAATTCGAGGGCATCAATGGCGGCTATCATGTCAAATACGCCAACCCTCCGCTCAAGGCCATGGACTACGGCGTGCCGCAGGAAAGGCAGCGCGTCTTTATCGTAGGAGTCAGGAAGGACATCGGCTTTGAGTACAATTTCCCCAAGAAGACGCATGGCGAAGGGCTGAAGCCCTATGTGACTCTGAGGGATGCGATTGGCGGCATGCCAGCGCCAAAAGAAGACGAAGTCTACAACACGGGCTATTCTTCAATTTACATGTCAAGGAACAGGAAGAGGGGGTGGGGCGACGTCAGCTTCACCATTCAGGCAGGGGCAAGGCAAACCCCTCAGCACCCGGGCGGCCGCCCCATGACGAAGGTCAAATGGGCGGACACTCACCCGGAAGAAGACCGGAAGTTCAAGGAGAGCAATGAGAAATACCACTGGCTTTTCCAAGGCGACAGCAACAGGCGCCTTTCTTACAAGGAATGCGCAGCCATCCAGAGCTTCCCAAAAGATTTTGATTTTGATGGCCCCCTGGTTGAAAAATACAAGCAAATAGGCAATGCAGTGCCCCCGCTGCTTGCGAAAGCTGTAGCTGGTAAGATAATGGAATACTTCAAAAATCAGGGCTGACTTTCTTTCGGAATCTTCTCGATTCGTATCATGTCTTCCAAGTTTATGCATAGCGGATCCAGCTTTTCTGTGATGTTTGCTTTGCCGTTTCGGTAAAATTCACTGCTGATATTGTGCAGCCTGAAGGTAATTTGCCAGCCATTGTCGAATTCGACAAAGAATGTCGTCTTGCGACCTTTGTAAGGGTACTCTATTCGGCGCATTGAGCTTGGCTGTGCTATGCCCTCAAAATGCTTTATCGCCACCAACCTTCCCTTCTCATTTTTTACTGTTATGAATTCATTCCCAGGTCCAGCAACAATGTAGCTGAAAAAAGACTGCACTGCGCTCTTGCTGTTCTTGTAGCGCTCAAGGAGCTCGATTACGAGCCGGTTCAACTTCCAATATAGCTTGTCATTCACATAATCCTTATCCATGGCTTTCAGTTCTTTGAACGTTGTTTTGCCTTTGATCGCTACGCTTGATTCTGAAACGAATTTTTCCCATATCACGTTGTATTTGGCAATGTACGCTGCTTTTTCACCTTCATCCGTCACGCCCAGATGGTCAGGTATGCTTGGCAGGCGAGGGTGCTTCAGCGCATCATGGCGGTGCTTGACCGATATTTTCTTCACGATTTTTTGCTTCCCCTTGACAATTGCGATGACCATGTCCGAAGTGTCCAGCTTTTTTCCCGCCTCATCCGTGAGCCTGTTAATTGTTGCTGAAGTGGCACCTTCAAGCCAGCCTTGCGTTTCAATCCACCTTGCAAATGCATCTGCGCACGCTGAGAAGTCCGCAACAAGCGCCTTGTCCAGAGGCTGGACCTTGAGATATTCGTCATCCCTTGCATTGGCGGCAACTGTAGCCCCTGAAAGTTCGCAGGGGATTCTCAAACTTGCGCATAATTTCTGAAGCCTGAGGGCTATTACATGCTCCAGCTCCCTCCCGTGCTCATTTGAACCTACCACAAGACAACTTTACTTGCGGAATAGATTTAAACAGGCATCATGCTCACCAGACAGCATGGACATATTTCCCAAGAAAATACGCTCGCGCATAATGTCTTCCATTCGTTCCAAGCATACCTCTCCAGAAGTTTTGCTCAGGTGCGCATTAAGGGAGAGGGGAATCGCCTATAAGCTGCATTATGGCAAGGAAAAAATAGATATTGCCATTCCCATGAATAAGCTGGCGCTCTTTGTAGATGGCTGCTTTTGGCACAGGTGCCCGGATCACTCGCACATTCCAAGAAGCAACCGTGCGTACTGGCTCCCAAAACTGAATAAAAATGTCAAGAGGGACAAGAAAAAAGCAGCGAGGCTTAAGGCTGCCGGATGGGAAGTGATCCGCTTCTGGGAGCATGACGTGAATAAGCGATTGGGATGGTGCGCGAAAAAAGTAGCCCGCAAATGCCTCGAAATTCCGGGGAAATGAACCGTCAACCCAGACTTAAATAGCCGTCCCATCACTTAGAAGCCCGTGGGAGCATGGTCGCTATAAATATTCTTGAGAAGCTCTTTTTTGCGATTTCGAAAGAGCCCATTACTTTCAACAAGCTGTGCCGTGCCTCCAAGCTGCATCCAAGAACTGTGAGGGAGTACCTAAAGATTATAGAGTACATTCAAGGGCAAAAGAAGATCTCCATTAGGAGGGAATCGTTCAGGGTGGTGATAAGGGATTCCGGCTGAGAATTTGCCCTTGAATGCAGAACACACCTCATTTCCGCGGTAATCCGAAGGTTAGGGCACAAATGGTTTTAAGCATGCACAAACAGAATCTGGCATTGGGAGTATTGTGGCATTCTTCAATTCGAGCAACGAGCCTAGTGCAATAATCGCAAAAGAGGACTTTCTTTTGCCAGACTACACGCCCACAGAGGCCTTGCACCGGACAAACGAGATGGAAACCATAGGCAGCGCCATAACCCCCCTCATGCATGGCAAGAGCGGCACAAACCTATTCCTTACAGGCCCTACCGGAACCGGAAAGACAATGTGCATGAAGCTCATAGCAGACCAGATTAGGGAAAACTCCTCAAAGGTTATCCCAATCTATATCAACTGCTGGGAATTTTCTACCAAAATGGCCGTCTACTTCAAGATTTCCGAGGCCCTGAAATTGGTTCTCCCGCGCCGAGGGCTTGCCTCCGATGAGGTGTTTGAGGCCATTTTGGGTGAAATGAAGCGAGAAAAAATAGCCGTATTGCTCATACTGGACGAGCTCGACAGCCTGGTTTTCAAGAAAGAGGATGAGTTTTTGTACAACCTCTCGCGGGCTGGCATAGACCGGGGAGCCCGCTTTGGCATAATCGGGATTTCGAATAGGCGCGAGTTGCAGCGGTTCTTGGATGGCAGGGTTGCAAGCTCGCTTAGGTTCTCCACGTTCGAGTTCAAGGAATATGATATGGCGCAGCTAGGAGAGATTCTCCTTGAGCGGGCTAAATTCGCGCTTGTGCCAAAAACCTATGATAAGGCGGTTTTGGGTGCATGTGCAAAGGTCGGGGCAGAGAACAGCGGGAATGCCAGGCTGGCACTTGAAATACTGCTCAAAGCCGCTAATAGGGCTGAAAGGCGAGATTCGAAGAAAATCGAGCTTGAGGATGTTGAGGCGATCACCAAGGTAATTGAAACCCGGCCAAACAAGAAAGCCAAAAGACCGCTATCCTTCCATGAGGCTGACTTGAAGCTATCGGAAGAGGAGAACTTGCTCCTGCAAATACTGACCGGCGGGGAAAAATCAAGCTCGGAAGTCTATGATGAGTTTATCGCAAAAAAGGACATAACAAAGAGGCAGATTCGGAATTATCTGATGCTGCTTGAGGCAAAAGGGCTCATTGATACCAGGGAAGTCCAGATTGGCGAGAATTCATTTCTAAAGACAAAAATATACACGTTGAAGATTCCGGGGGGTTGGATAAATGGAATACATAATCAAAGGGGCTGTGAAGGCGTATCTGAAGAAAAATAAAATGAGGGTTGCCACTGCAACATACGAGGCACTTGATAAGCAAATGGAAGAAAATCTTGATAAGGCGTCGGCGAGGGCAAGGAAAAACAAGCGGCAAACGGTTATGCCGCAGGATTTGTGACATGGGTGATGTAGTGGATGATTTAACACTCAGACGATTAATTTTTGCAAAAAGATTGTTTATGCACGGTGCCCTACACTCGGACAGAAATACTGAGCTCGATAGATTTTTAGCTATTCACCACTTCGATAACGCAGTTGAATTGCTATTAAAAATTATTGCAACGAAAGAAGGAATAGTTAGCTCGACAAGGAAAGATCCATCATTCAGGGATCTTTGGAATGAGCTAAATTCTAAACTTGGGGCGAAAAGTCCCCCCTATTCTTTACCATTAAAAGACCAGATATTTACGCTGCGCGATACCAGGAATCTTGCGCAGCACCAAGGAGATGCCCCTCCACATGAGAGCGTCATAAAGTATGAGGGTTACACCAAAGATTTTCTAGTGAAATGCTTCAAGGATATCTTTGACTGCGATTTCGAAAAAGTATATGCGTCCAGCCTAGTTAATGATGAGAAATTGAGAGCAGCCTTAATTGAAGCAGAAACTTCCATCGAATCTGGCAATGCCGAACAGAGCATAAAGGCATCCGCTAAAGCGTTTGGTTATTTGAAAATCAAAGAACGCGAGCACTTTTCAAATAGTAGGCTTCGCAGCCTAACCACGTTCGGTGTTTTGGATCGCTACGATTCAGTTCGAGTAGGTACCATCCATTCTTTTGAGAGGTTCGAGCAGAATATTAATGAAAAGATCAATGACGCTATGCAAAACTTAACTGATCAACTAAATAAAAAATTCGCTGATAGAGCCGAGAAAATAAACAAGTTTGCAGAAGCACTAGAGGAAGAACTCGCGATACTGAAATTGGGCGTAGATTACAAGGAGTTCAAACAGTTTAGCAGTATCAGCCCGTATGTTTTATTTACGGGTGGAGGGGGGCTCATGATTGGAGACGTCCAAAAAGAGAACATCACAATACAGAATGCGCTGTTCTGCCATGATTTCGTATTGGAAACGACATTACGTTTGCAAAGCTTGGAAGCCAATGGGTCAAAGTAGCTGCGCAATCATATATAAACAACTTTGCGCAGCTCAAACGCCGTTCCTTGTGCTATAATCGCTATCCAAACGCTGTTCTTTGCGCAGCTAAGCGCTCCAGTATATACTATCTGTCGAGCTGCGCAATAAATCGCTTGATTGAAGGCACTATTTCCTGCCTTGTTATGACTTTCCCGTATTTTTTGTATCTACCTTTTTGCAACCGGTTTGTCACAACGATAAAGTAATCATCGTAATTCTGTTTCACACGCGCAAACTTTTCCTCAACTCGCTTATCTCCCCTCCGCTTGCCTGAGCCAGTTTCAACCTCAAACGCCACGCTCTTGCCATGAATTTTGACGGCTACGTCCGGCTCTATCGTTTCCTTCAGCGAAACCTCTTCCGCGTAAGGCTTCAGGTCCTCCTCAATCACTTTGCACACAAAGAAATGCAGCGCTGACTCGTTCGTGCGGGGCTTGACAATATATTTCGTGTCCCCCCCTTTCCCGTGCTTGGTGGTGTTTATTTCCACAAAGCCGAGTCCCGCAAGCTGTTTCTTTTCCAGTTCGGTTCGCCCTTTCGCGGCATACCAGCGTTCGGTTGGAAGGAATTCCTTTCTTTCGGCTGCTTGGACTTCATGCAAAACAGCCGCCTGGTTCTCAACCGCCTTCTTCAGCCCCTCCTTCTTTTTCGGAATAGCCTCCAACCTTTTCTTCTGCCCTTTATCAGAAACTTCTCGCGGATCAGTGGTTATCAGCGCGTGGATTTTCTCCGAGGCGTTGGTGAAGAACTTGAAATGCCCCTTTTCGGTTATCAGAAGCCCATGCCCCTTCCGG
>JAGVIA010000029.1 GCA_020056305.1 archaeon
AGAAGCAAAAGTTGAGGCAGAGCAGATGCGCTTGGTTTCTTTCTGCTGAGCCTTCACATCAAGAAGCCCACGCCTTCAGGCGTGGGTCATTCACTTTCAGCTGCCCTCCTGCTAGTGGAAAAACTCGCACTCCGCAGCTTTCATAAAAAAAATCCAGATGAAATTTCAAGCTGTAAATATCCAGTTCAAAAGCAGGCATTGATTATTGACAATACGCATGACCATGAATGGCAAATTGTCGGGGTTGGCGCTTCTTTTGCTGCTGTTGTTGTGCACTTTTTGCCATTTGCGCATAATCTTGCGCTTTTTGCAGCTTCTCTGGCTGTTGCATACGGTTCATATACTGCAGCTGCCATTGACCTAATAAACATCAGAAGGCTAAAAATAAGCAAAGACCTATCTTCCAATTTGCGTAATTTGGGCTATGATGTCTCCATCGTTCACAAATTTAACGGAAAAATAAATGAATCAATCAATCTGCTGAAGCAGAGGGCTTCGGATTTGACGGCCTCTATTTTCATATATGAGGGTCATGGCGGCAGAAAATCCAAGGCTTCTCTTCAAACAAAAAATCCCTTGAAAAAACTGCTGCTTTATTTGAGTGAGAATGTTCTCCTTTGGGGCAGGCTTCTACCCCGGTCGAGCTATTTAGTTAAGGGCAAGGTGCCGGACTTTCAACTGGTGCCGCAATTGGCCGATATGGCCGGGTCAAAAGTAGTTGTCATCAACGCTTGCCATGCAGGCGGGTTTGTCCGCACGGCTGCCTCCCTGCCTTCGGAGCGAACGAGTAACCTTATGCTGGCTACGACCTCTAACAATGGATTTGCAACCAAATTGAATCCACTCATGTCAAAATTTGTCAATTTTGCAAAAAAGGGCGCGCAGCAACCCGTATCTGAATTTTTTGAGCTGCACTCCGGGAAGGGCAGAAGTGGAATTAAGCAATTGGTCAACTCGCCAAGAGTCTTCGTTGGGAGCAATATGCGCGCGCTGAAGCTTTAGTTAATCATCCCGGTGCGACAACAGCTCTTTTTCCAGCTTGTCAAGCTGCCTTGAAATCCGCTCCATTGCCTGGCGCATGGATGCGATTTCGTAGGAGAAGCGCTGCAGGTACACCTTGTCAAACACGATCTGCGCAGGGCGCGCGCTTGCCGCAACCTCGATTCTCTGCACCTCGTCCTTGAGCTCGTTCACGCTCGCCTCGACTCGCGCTGAAACCGGTGCGGGCTCAGGAATCCTCTCATGCGCGGGCTCGTGGCGATGCGGTGCCGGCTTTGCTTTGCCCTTCTTTGGAATATGCGCAGCCTTCGCATGCTTGGCAGGCTTTCCCTTTGCTTTCTCCTCCTTTGCCATTGCCTGCCTTGTCATCTTGATCCATTTCTTGATGTTTGAGAACGGGGCGAACTTGTTCGTGCGCGTCTTCTTGTAAACCTCGTCGCGTATCTTCTCAAGCTTCGGAACGTCTATTGGCTGGCCGTGCCAGAGCTTTAGCTTGGCTGAAATTATTTTTTGAATTTTTTCGTCCATTTTTTACCACCAGATTTCAGGAAAATTAGGCTTCACGAGTAGAAAGGGGGCAGTTTCTTTATTAATTTTGCGCAAAAATGGGATTTTCGGGGAGGGAATTTGGCAGCAAGCAGGCAGATTGCACATCTATTGCTATAAAAAATAACTATAAAGTGGCGCTTTTTGTGTTCAACCGCGTTTGACTTCCCCGCCCATTTTCACAAGCACATCAAACAAATAGTCCTTCACCTTTGGCTGCTTTTCAGAAAATTCCATATAGAGGCTCTCAAAATCCACGCCCCGCGCCGGGTTTTTCGGGTCAGGCACAACCCCTTTCTCGCCTTTTTCCGGGCCTGAGAGCACGGTGTAGAATTCGATGTTTAGGTGCGCGAAATAATTGCGGATAGTGTTCAGCCTGTTCAAGTCATCGAGCATCTGTTGCTTTGCCATTTTCCTTTTTTGCAGTATTTTCTCAAGCACGCGCCTCTTTAGCGCGAATGAAAAATACTCGTCATAGAGCACTTCGAGCAGAAAGGAGCGGCTCACCATGCCAAGATAATGCTGGGAGATTATTGCGGAGAGCAACAACTCAATGTCGATTGATTTCTCAATCACGTGCGCGCGGCATTTTGAGAGTTTTGAATCGTCCATTGTATCACTTCCCGTATTTCTCTTTGAGCTGCTCAAGCTTTTTGTCTATTTTTCTCTCAGAATCCAGCCTTTCCAGCCCGCCGCCTGACATGTCCACAAATTTCATCCCTTCCGCAAAGAGCGGGTGCACTTTCTTAATTTCAAGAAACATCTTCTGCACCATTGACCGATAATCAATGTGCCCTTGCGGCATCGAGCGCAACTCAATCAGATGATATGCCTCCCGCAAAGTCATTGTCACATACCAGCGCACCAAAAATCCCATGGGCACGACATACTGCGCCTCCTCTTTCATGCCCGCGGCAGCAAGTTTGCAATATGTTTCATGTGCAGCATTTGCGCACGCAATCGCCTCTTTCTCAAACCCGGCATCCACAAGCTCCCCCGGCATCTCAAAGCCGTGCAATGTTGTCAGAAGCTGCCTCTCCTGCGTGAGCTGGCGGTGCCGGTGCAAATCCCTGTACATGCCAAAATTCCCAAGCAAAGAAAAAGTGTAAGAAACATTTTCGAATGCCCGGCCCGGCCGATGCCGCCTGTTTTCCCGCTTGCCAATATACCCCGCAATTATGCGCTTCTTCTCTTCTGCAGGCAACGCATCCACTTTTGCGTAAATTTCGGATAGCGACATTGTTGATTGCGAAAACAGCATTGCAACCAGCACTTTGCGCTCAGCATCCTTGTCATAATTCACTAACTCAACAGAAAGAGGGTGCGAATTTGCCGGGATTGTTTTTGGAGATGCAGGCATTTGCACATTCAATTGCAGCTTGCCCGCTTCTTTTGCCATCTCTGCTTTCACTTCTTTCATGTACTGCTGTGTCGGTGTGCCATACCTGTCGTTTGCGCGTTTCACAAAAGATGGAATCACTTTGGAAAGCTCCATCTGCATTTCCGATGCGAGCATTCTCATCTCAGCCAAATCCGATGCATACATCTTGAGCATGAGATACTCAAACGCCCTGCCATTTCCGAATATGCCGACATTAGTATGCGCAGAAGCCGGCAATAAGCACCTTAGCACATCACACACTTTCGCGCGCGTTGCAGCTGCGTATGCCCTATCGCTTGTTTTCTCATCGCGCGGATATTTTTCCTGCACGTATTTTGTCATGGGCACAATGAGCTTTGCATAAGTGTCAAAGAGCAAATCGCACGTGCGCCCGTATTCTGCCGCAAGCGGCGAGGCCATGATGAGGCTTTCGCGCAAGTAGCGGTATTTGCCGCCCTCATCCTTCTGGTTGAAATAAACATACCTTGTCGATTTTTCCAGAGGCGAGAGCCCAACGCGCGAATCCTCAAGCGCCTTTGACGCGATATTGGAAACATCCTCGCATGCGATGTGCGCGCCTCCCAATTCCGCGACAGAATCGTCTCCATATCCAACAAGCACGCGCTCGTAAAACTCTTCAGCTTTTTTTATGGCGACAAGCTGGGACTCGCCGCCCTCCTTCCCTGCCGCCACAATATCCGCAAATCCGGATTCCTTGTCGTTTATGAATTCATCAAGCAGCACGCGCCGCAAGCTCTTTGCCGAGCGAGAATACCTTGAAAATAGCGCGCCCATCACCACTTCCGGCAAATTGATTAGTGCGAATACCGGCTTATCGGTGTTTGTGCAAAAGCGCGAGAGTATCCCCTGCTCGCTTTCAGTGAAATGCTCTGCCATAATCCCCGGCAGAGAGTTGGAGTGGAAAAGATAAAAGGCGAAGCCCCCATTTTGGGCAACTTTATATAGGGCAAAAGGCAGAATCACGCAACATGATTGACAAGCGCCAGCTTTCTGAAATCCAAAATCTCGTGCTCCAATTGACTGCCCAGCTCCGCTCCGACTTCCCGAAGGGCTCCAAGGCCGCCACGATGCTAGAAGCGGATGCGCAAAAGATTGCAGAATCCTTTTCCGACTTTCCGCACTCCCCTGAGCGCATGGCCTATCTCGCAAAGCTTATGGCACTTGAGAAGTTTCTATCTACATACGGTCCTGCAATAATCCCGCCCGAAAAGCTTGACGCCTTGCAAGCCATGCTTTCAAGCATCCTTCCAGTGCCGTTGTATTTGTTTAGCTCGGTGGACATCGAAACCTTTGAAAAAGACTTGAAGAAAGGGGATATTGCCAAGAGGCTCGATGAAAATGATGCCAAACAAATCACCTCAATGGAAAATGGGTCAGAGACTCGCCTGGAGCTTGGAGGGCGTGCTTACATTGTCAAGAAGGAGTATGGCGGCAAGCTAAGCATATGCGTGCCGCCCGCCCTGCATGCCTTTAATCCGCTGCCTTTCAGGAAACAGATAGACGATGCATGTAGCCGTGTAAGGGATTTCCTGTGGAATTCGTCCCCGCGGAACATCGTGCCTTCCGAGGCGTGGCATGTGAAGGTCGATGCCTCCCGCCGCGTTATGGAGCACCGCGCAGAAGGATGGGAAGCAGCGCTTTTGGCAATAGTGGGCGAGAAACCCAAACCGGCAATTCAAGTACTGCACATGCCAGCGGCACTGCCAAAAACAGAGCCAGCGCCGCCCCCTTTCGATGAAAAGTGGTTTAGTTCACGTGCGGCAGAGCTGCGGGCGGCTGGCATTGCCAATACTGAAATATGGGAAACGCTTTCTTCTGAGTTTAAGATAACGCCCGGAAATGTGCAGCGTCTGGTGGGGGCGCTTATTGACAGGGGGGTGCTTGGGAAGAAAACGGACAGGGAGGCGGTTCTCAGCGGCTCGGAAGAGGAGCATCTTCGCAGGCGCACAGTGGCGCTTGCGCCCAGCTATGGGCGGGATTATTGTGGGATTGCAGCTGCCATCTGCGAGGAGTTTAGGCAAAAGCGGTACAGGAGCAAAGACCCGTCAAAAACCAACCGCGAGTTCCATGACAGAAACCCAAGGGTTTTACTCCCAAGAATAATAGCGATTTTGAAGGAAAAGAAAGCGGGCAAAAAGAAAAAAACAGACAAGAGCGATGCAACCTCTGCTAAAACGCCAGCAGTCCAGTCCCAAGCCGACAACGGTGCGGGAAGAATGGAGAATCTGGCGATTCCTGTGAATCCTCCATTGCCTTTGGCACACGGTGCTCTCAATCCGAAGCACCTTGATGAAGCCGGGAGGGGGGAGCTCATGGCTATTTTTGTCAAGGTCGGAAATTCCCTGCAAAGGACTTTTGAATGGGCGCAGCACCTCAACATACTGTTTCTGATAGATATTCAGAAGGACCTGATCCTATTTGGGATTGATGAGGCAGCCGCAGCGCAAAAGCACGGATTGGAGGATGCGCAGGTGAAAGAAATTTTTGATGCAGCGGCAAAAGCCATGAGGGAGGGGCATTTTGAGGGTCTCATCTCCACAAGAACCCTGGAAGCCGCGGATTTTGGCATAAAAAAATTCCCGCTGGCGGCTCCTGATGCAAGAGCAGAGTCGAGAGAGGTGTCACACGCCAAAAGGGCAAAGACAGCAGTGCGATCCTAATCCTTTTCAAGTGCGTCCTCTTCCTTTTTGTATCTCCCAGAAACCAGCTTCCTGATTTCCTTCGCCTTCTTCTCGCCCATCTTGTCCACTTCCTGCAATTCTTTTTCAGGGGCGGTTATGACATTTTCCACCGAATAGAAATATTCAAGCAATTTCTTTGCCATTGTCGGCCCGACATTTGGCAGGCTCTCGATTATCGCGCGCTGCTGGGATGCAAGGGTGAGCGCCTTTCTCCTTGCAAACACGCGCATCGGGGTTTTTTTCGCAATCTGCTCGTGCTTTGCAAGCGCGCAGAGAAGCTCTGCAGTCGCGTTCGTGCTTCGCGTAAAAAAAAGCGGGATGCCAAAATCCGTAATCAGCGAAGAATACGCCCCCAGAAGAGCCTCCCTGCTTATCCTGCTCTCGAAATCCGCCTCGCCCTCCACTACAATGACGGGGCGCTCGAAATTCTCAGCCATTGCACGCGCCTGCGCAAAGAGCCTGCCGTCAATTATGGAGCTTTCGAAATCAGAGCGAGTCTTTCTTTCCGCGGCGCATCTCTCTGAGAGGATGAAATCTGCAACCTCAAGTGTTTTTACCTGCACCTCAACATCGTTTTCCTTAAGCATCCCAACAATGCCGCCGCGCTCGCGCTCGTCGCAGATGATGATTGCTTTTTTTTCAGGGGTCATTTAAAACGCCTCAATGCAACAGCCAGCAATTCAGCAATAAGAAATAAAACAGGCACTTCCTATTGGAAACTGGGGAAACGGCCAAGAACGGGATATTCTTATATTTGCGACCTTAGAAACCAACTCGATGGACATAAACGCGGCATGGAAATCCACGTGCAGGGTGCTGCTTGGGGAAGAAATAGGCGACCTTCGCGACTATGCGGGTTATCTTTCAAAACATCTGGAAGCAACCGACACCAAATATTCCGCCCTAAGCGGAAAGAAAGTGGCAACTTTTGTGCAGAACTTTTGCAGTGAAGCAAAATTCATAAGCAATGACGAACGTGAAGAATACGACAAAATGATGAAGGGGAGAAAACTGAACTTAAACGAGATAAAAGACATTGAATCTATTGTCGGAGCCCTTGGGGAAAGGTTGTACTATGCGGGCAACATTATAACCGGGAACTCACAGGAAATTTTGGATTCGGACAGCTGCTCAAATTCCTTTTACGTCTACAAGTCTTCGGAAATTTATGACAGCAAGTATGTGGCATATTCCGATGCCATGCGCTTTGGGGAATATGTTTTTGGCTCTAATTGGATAGGCGAAACAAAATTTGCCATAAAGACTTACGAGACGTTCAAGGTAGCGCGTTGCATGGAATCGGTGCGGATAGCCACATCGCAAGATTGCCATTATGTTGCAGGGGTAGAGGGATGCAGCAACTGCATGTTCTCATTCAACCAGAGAAATAAGCGCAACCTTATTGGCAATTTGGAACTGGCTCGTGACGAGTACAGCGAGCTTAAGGGCAAGCTGTTGGGGGAAATTAGGGAGACGCTGAAATCCAAAAGGACAATCCCGACGATAATTGACATAATAGGGGGTAAAGATGGGCAAGGAAATTGAAAAGGCGTGGCAAGCCGCGACACAAGTGATGTTCGGGAAAAGCCTTGGAAAGCTGGAGCACTACGAAGCCTGGCTCAAGCGGGACGTGCCATCCCAGATAGTGGCGAAATCCGCGATAAGCGGCAAAAACGTCTATATCCCAAACTTTGTCTTTTATGCCGCAACCCAGGGGCAGTGCATCACATTTGATGAAACTTTTGAATGGGGAAAGAAGCGCTTGGACAAGGCAGAAGTAAAACGCCTCCAACTTGCAAATGCGGCGAAAAAATTAGGGGAGATGCGGTATTTTTCCCCAGAGGTGATTTCTGGGGAAAATGTTGGCATGGAAGAATGCGGAGTTTACTTCAACAGCAACTATTGTTTCAGGAGCAGCGCAATGGCGTGGGACAAATATTGCGCCTACTCAATGTGGCCCCGAAACTCGGAATACATATTCGGCTCGGCTTGGGTTTTCTCCTCTTCGTTTTGCATAAAATGCCATCACTCGGAGAACCTCACACGCTGCTTTGAAATCAGCAATTCAACAAACTGTGCTGATTGCTATTTCTGCCATAACTGCGAAAACGTCAGAGACTCGATGTTCTGCTTCAATGCGAAAAATCTGCGGCACGCTATAGGCAATGTGGAGATTGGAAAGGACGAGTATGCGAGGATAAAAAAGCGCGTGCTTGCAGACATTGTAAGGGGGCTGGAGGAGCACGGGGAAGTTAAATTCAGCATTTACAATATTGCATGCTACAAAAAGGAATAGGGGAAACCGCAGCGGTAGTTTATTGCGGGCTCTCCCTTGCAACTTTTGCCGCATACTCCTCGATATCCCGCATGCCCACCGCGCATCCGGAATACTTGAGCCGGTAGAGCGCTGCCTCAAGGGCATCATGCTTGAGCTCGCGGTAATCGTCAAAATACCCATGCTCATATGCAAGCGCAAGCATTTCGCAGGAGCGGAAAAGGGACATGTTTTTTGTCATCCGCGCAAATTCGTCCACGTATTTATCGTTCACGTCAAGCGATGTGTGGAACTCCTCTTCAAGGTGCTTTTGGAGCAATTGCGGGTTCTCAACAAGGAGGCGCGTTGTGCGCTCGTCAATTAAGAGGTTTTTGACGTCAAGGGCGTTTGCAAGAGCCAGCATCTCTGCCTCGCCTTCGTGTATTAGGTGTATGGGCTTGCCGCGCGCAAAGAACATGTTGTTCGCCGTCCACTTGACCTGCTCGATTTCGTGCGAGAGGTCCATGTCCACGACGTTTATCACGCCGTCTGCGACCGCGCGCTTGAGGCGGAGTGCGTAAATGGCATGCTCCTTCATCTTCATGGGGCGGATGATGCACTCGTATTCGACTGACTTTGGGATGAGGAAGCTTCCGCGCAGCCGCTTTTTAAGAAGATAGAGCGAGTGCATGAAGCAGGAGTCTGTTATCGAAATGAGTGCGGACGAGTCGCACACAAGGGATTCGGCGGATGCCATCGCGAGGAAAACGAGTGGAAAAAATATAAAGCAGAAGGGGCAGCCGCTATCCAGTAGTTCCGAACATCTTTTGACACTGCAATCTTAAAGGTCGCCTTCGCCTCTGATTTTGACCAGTTTGAGGCAGACCAAAAACAAAGACAGAGGCGACCAGTATGGA
>JAGVIA010000045.1 GCA_020056305.1 archaeon
AAGCCCCCGACGAGATGGAGCGATGCACAGCATCGCGACAGATTTTGCCGCGCAAGCGGCAAAACGGCGGGGGCTGGAGCGAAGCGGAAGCCCCCGACGAGATTTGAACTCGTGGCCTCCTGTTTACGAGACAGGCGCTCTACCGCTGAGCTACAGGGGCGAGTGAGGATATTCTTCATTTCTGAAATAAAAGCGCCGAGGATTGAATTTTTCGACTTCGTCGAAAAATGCTCGCAAAGTTTGCCAACTTTGCGATGGGATTTTTGCGCATTAGCACAAAATATCCGAGCGCGTTTTTGGAACAAAAACGCCGAGGATGGGATTTTTAGGTAGACCGTTCTGTTGGAAAATAATTTTGGAGCGAAAAAACCAGCTCCGAAGAGCGGATATTTTTCGCGCAAACCTCTTTCTTTTCCCCAGGGGCTTTTCTTTGCGGAGCAAAGAAAAGGGCCTGAACCCATAAACCACGGAGTGGAACCAGATATCTTCTTGGGGTCTCCCCCGATCTCGAGTCTGGCGCGTTACCGGATTCCGCCACCTCGGCAGCATGTTATGGATAATTGCGCTTTTTAACGTTTGGCGGAGAACGCTTTTGCGGTGCATTCGAATGAAACCGATAATCGCGCTCAATTTGAAAGTGTACAAGGAATCGCTTGGCGAGCGGGGGCTGAAATTGTGCAGGATTGCGTCCGAAGTGTCGCTTCTTACTGGAGTGCGCATCATTGTCGCACCGCAGGCGGTGGACCTGGTTGCCGCATCGAAATTCCACGAGGACGTTTATGCGCAGCATGTGGATGGGAACGAGGCTGGCGCATTCACCGGCACTATTACGCCGGAGGCGCTAGTTGCCGCAGGGTGCAAGGGCTCGCTGATAAATCATTCCGAGCATCGCATTCCTTTTGAGAAAATTGCAGCGGCACTCCTGAGAATGAACAAGCTGAAATTGGAGGGCATGCTTTGCACAACGGATGCGAGGGAAAGCGCGGATTATGCAAAGAGGCTTGGGAAGAATTTGCCGGCGTTTATTTCTGTCGAGCCGCCGGAACTGATTGGAAGCGGCATCTCTGTTTCAAATGCAAAGCCCGAAGTGGTCGTGGACACGGTGAAAATGGTGAAAGACGTTGCAAACATTCCGGTGCTCTGCGGCGCTGGCGTGAGCAATGCGGCAGATGTGAAAAAAGCGATTGAGCTTGGGGCGGACGGCGTGTTGCTGGCATCCGCATACGTGAAGGCGAAAGACCCGAAAAAACTTCTTAGTGAGATGGCATCAATTCTGGCCTGAAGCGCCGCATGGACGGGCATTTGCTTCAGGAAATCGGCACGCGATTGCTTCCCCGTGCTTATTCAAGCGTGCGCCCCAGAATTGATGCAAGAAGCATTAGAATAAGCAAAAACTACGGCAGGAAGCGAACAGGGCGGGCATAGGTATTTAAGGAGCGTTTTTTCATCTGCCATTGTTGAATTTTTTGCGGGGAGTTTGGCATGGGCGGAATAAATCTTGAGAAGCCAACACCAGCCATTATTTTTGGTGATTTAGATAAGAGCAAAGGCTGGATGGAAAGGCTCGTTGACTGGCTAGGCACCAAGAGAGGGCAGGACGAAGTTTCAGGGATGAACTCCCGCGACCTGATGGACCCTCGGAAAATAAATCCTGTTGCGACAATGGCAGCCAGCATTGCCACTTTCTACTCGCAGATGCTCGGCGGGAGCGGGAAGAATGAAAAGCCGATTGTGCAGGACATTGAGGTTGAGAGAAAGAAAGGATTTGCAGGCAAAAGAGTGCTGGATGAGCAGTCGGCAAACTAATTTCATATCAGTTTTATCAGCCCGCGCCCCACTTCGGCAAGGTCTGCGCCGAATAGCGCGCCGGTCTGGCGCACAAATGTGAGAGTCACGGTGAGCGCGACAAGCGGGAATATCAGCGCCTGCAAAAGAAGAACTGGAATGAGCGTCGTTACCCTGTCAAGGAACAGGCTGATGTCATTTTCGGATGACTGGTATTTGTAGCGCATTACAGCAACGTCAGAGGGGTTTGAGAAGGAAGGCGCCTGGTTGGGGTCCGAGGGGTTTGTGCTGGACGGGGGCCGGCTAGTGTCCTCCCATGGTGCGAGGTTTGCCATTACTTCCTGCCCGGCATTAGCGCACCACGCAGTCACGTGCGGAAGGGACGCCATCATCAGAAGGTAGGAGAATGGGAAAACGAACGCAAAGCCTAGTGCGAATGCAGTGATGAAACCGCCAACGCCGCGCGTTAGGGGGAATGCGCGGAAGAGAAGCCCGATTGGCAGGAATATTGAGAGCATGGTGACATCAATCAGGCTCAGGAAGCGGTACTGGATGAAATTGAACATTATGGAATACACCATGTTGCCTCCGATAAGCTGCCAGAACGTGACCGGCCCGCCAAGATAGCCGCCGCTAAGGGGCTCAACGCCAATTATGTCTGTAGAAATGCTCTTTGCAAACTCATGGTAGAGGTTGATTGTCGCAATCGTCCAGAACACGCGCTTTTGGCATGTTATGACTTCCGCAATGTATGCCTTCCCGATGAAAATAGGGTTGCAGATGTCAACTGCGTTGGGGGGCGGGGTGGGGTCGGCGCATGCTAGTATATCCGGGTTGGTGATGTAGGGGCCCATGGAAATCATCCACATGTCAGATGTTGCAATCATAAGGCTGGAGAGGAAGGCGTGCTGGAACCCTATTGCAAAAAATGCGATGAGGAAGGTGACTCCGACCTGCAGGTACTCGCCCTTTGCCCACATCATGAGGTTCTGGATGTCAAACGCCTTGGAGAGCATGTAAAGCAAAGTCGTGACAAAGAAGGAAAGCATGGCTATCATTATCACGAAAGCCTCCCATGAGGGGAATATTGCAAATGCGGCCATCATATCAGCCTTGTAAGGTTTGTAACGTCAATCTCCTCGCCAAACAGCCGGGACATCCCGCGCGTCATTTCTATGAGCACAATGAAGTTGAGCGCAGGGAGCGCCACTGCGGCAATGAAGTATATCACGACAAAAAACATCATATGGAGTATGGTGTTCATCATAAAATCGCTAAAGCCCACGAAAATCGCGTGCCCTGCCTGGATGGGAAGCACAAAGAGGGTGTGGAATATGCCCTCCAGAAGCGACTGCGAGCCTGTTGGGGGGTTGCCCGAAGTTACGTAGGTGCCCAAAGGCTGCTCCATTTTCAGGAACGGATCGAACATTATCATGTCGTTGAACACCAGGAAAATTGGGTAGAAGAGCAGCATGCTTATTGAAAAGCCGATGAGGCCGCCGCCAAACTGGCGGGTGGGCGTGATTGCCCGGAGAAGGATGCCAAGGGGCAGGAGGAAGTTTAGTATTGCAAGCAGGAGATATTCCACCATGACGCGCTGGATTAGCGTGATTAGGAATGAGATGACAAAGCCGCTCATGGCAAAGAACATCAGGTTTGATATTTGTGAGAATCCCTCCATGGCAACAGTGGTGGTGCCGATGCCAAGGGGCCGCATTTCCCACACCACTTTTGTGCCAAGCCCTATCCAGAAATTCACCTTGACAAGCGCGATGAATACGACTTTGCCGAAATTGGTCACCTTCCAAAGATAATCATCTGCGATTGCATATGCGGAGGGCGCGTGCGTGGAGTCGGGCACTGCCTGGTAATCCGGATTATTTGCGTAGCGCGGTGAGAATATTGTCATGTCAAAGCTGCACATGCCCCAGACCACGGTAATTACCGCAAGCATAAGCACGGTTATGTTTGCCATCTGCAATACCTCGTGCCGCGACCATGCGATCAGCTTCGCATTGCGCAGGAACGAGGCGAACATGTACACTATTGCAAGTGCAAGCGAGCTTATCAGGATGGCAAGGAAAACAAGGCCGCGCCAGTCGCTGCCCAGTATTGTGCCAAATCCCAAAAGCGGGCTTCCGCCCGAACAGATTGCGTCCACGTATGGCATAATATCACAGGAGTTTCTCAATTGCGCTCAGGTCTATTTCCGTGCCGAGGTATTTTGCAACCTCGCGGCTGAATGTAAGGGTCAGGAATATGTTGAAAATGGGCAGGATGATGCTTATCACCACGACAAAATAGGCAACGACGCTCATTGCAGCAAACACCGAGCCTGCCGCAAGGGGCAGGAGAGAGGATGCTAAGGCTGACGCGCCAAAATATTTGAGCAGCAAAAAGACAAAGCCGATGCCCATCATGTTCTGCGGCTGCCCGACCATGTCATACAGGCCCTTTAGCTGCAATCTAAGCCCGGTGTTCCAGGAGCAGTCCCTTGAGGTCCCGCACAGGTTTGCGCTGGGGGTGAAGCTGAAGACACTACGGGGATTTAGTTCGTTTGCTAAGTCCATCTCCGTTGGCGGGCCAAAGTGCGTCGAGATGACATATGCGCTTAGGTTGAGCATGAGGGGGTAGATGAAAAAGAAGCCCATTGCAAGGCCGATAAGCGCATCGCCTGCGCCTTTCGTAAACCCATAGCAGCGCAGGAAAAGCCCTGCCGGGAACATGAGCACAAAGAGCGTGTTTTTGAAAAAGCAGAGCAAAAATTGGTGGGTGTACCACTCGGCAACGGATGCTATCATGACGTTTA
The DNA here is from genome assembly GCA_020056305.1 of archaeon. Lineage (GTDB taxonomy): Archaea > Micrarchaeota > Micrarchaeia > Anstonellales > Anstonellaceae > JAGVIA01. Next base: position 4,595 of record JAGVIA010000045.1, read on the forward strand.
GCAGCAGCCCGAGCGCATCGAATATTGGGCGGAACACTGCGGAGAGCTGGAATGAGAAGCCGATGATGCCTGCGGGGCGCAGGAAGACGGATTGGTTGCCGATAAGCGAAACGCCTGCGGTGACGCCGGTCATCATCATGAAATCGCGCGTCATTGTCAGCTGGATGATGCGCGAATAGCGCTGGGCAGTATCAATGTTGTTATATCCAGCCAGCTCAAGCCCTGCTGTTGCCGCCATGAACAAAAAGAGGATGAGCATTGAGACTATGAGGCTGTAGAGAAACTCCTTTGTCCAGGATGTGACCTGCGGCCAGTTGAAAAAGCCGCCGAAAATGTATGCGAATGAAACGAATGCGAAATTCATTAGGAGCGCGATTATTGAAAGCGCAATCCAGCCGTCCTTGTCAATGCCAAAAATGTTTCCCGTGCAGTAGGTGGTCGGGTCTACCGCTGTTTGCAGAATGCGGTTGGAGCCTGAAAGGAATGCGTAGGCGGTTGGCAGGGCGCATGCTAGCAGAAGAATGGCACAGAGCGCCGGCCGGATTTTCCATTCCATCATATCAGCCTCGTAAGCCCCGCAATCTCAACATCACCGCCAAGAAGCGGCGAGAATGCTTTTATGCCTGCAAGGGTGGTCATGAGCGCAAAGAACGGCAACACCACGGAGAATATGAAAATCTTTGCGGTGTTGTCGGCAACGCCGTTTTCGCCGAACATCGAGTCGCTTTCAGAGCCTTCAAACGGGCTTGACCAGAAGCGCAGAAGCATCGTGGTCCAGCTGCGCGAGAGCGCCTGCGAGCCGCGCTGCCCGACATTGCCAAGCAGGCTGAAAAAATCAGCAAGCTCTGCCTCGCTAGGCGGGGTTGCGGGGGCGCAGAGGTTTGTGCCAAGCGTCCTTGGCGGGCTGCTTGGGTCAAGATACCCTCCAGGGCCGCGGAGCTGGGGCATTGGGGTTGCAGTTGGCAGCGTGTCAGTCACAGGGTTCACCTGGCCATCAGGATTGAACTCATTTGACATGAGGGCGGTCGTGGTGCTGCTCCATCCGGTCGTCATTGTGAATAGGATTGCGCCAGAGAGCGCGTAGAAGAGCGGGAATGCGATGTAAAAGCCCAGCGAGAGGGCAATGAGCAGCCCGCCAAGCTTGCGCGTGTATGAGGGGATGCGTAATATGAGCCCCATGCCAAAGAGCACCGGGAAAAAGCCGACTGCAAAAAAGTCAATGAAGAACTGCTGGAAGCGTATGGCCACCATGTTCTTTACCATGAGGTCAAAGAGAAGCGAGTACGCGTTTGCAATCATGCTGAAGCCTGCCAAAAAGCCCACGTTTGTGTTTGGGGATTTTGTGGTGGTGAGAGATTGGTCTGCGCCGATTGTTGCCATGAGTGAAACCCAGCTGTAGGCAAAGAGCAGGCTCTGCGTCTGCGACTCGCTGGTCTTGAAGAGGATGTCAAGATAGTCAATTGCAAGGCGCACATGGCATGGCCTGCCCACCCAAGTCATTTCCGGATGCGACAGCTGCGCGGCATTGCTCTGGGCGCAGAGCGCAGACACGTATATTTGGTAATCATGCGTGCCAAGCAAACTTATGCGCTCAAGCAGGAAATCCAGCCCGCTGGGGATTAGCGCTGCGGCGAATATGATTATGATGAGCGAGAAGAAAATCTGGAACACTTCGCGCCGCGCCCATGCCTTGAGCTTCTCATCGCCAAGGAAAGTGCCTGCGAGATATGCGGACATTATCGTGAGCGTGGCTGCGGATAGCGTGACGCCCAGCACCGGGCCCCACCAGTCCTGCCCTCCAATGAGTGGGAATTCTACCATTTGCTCACTCCAGCTTCTGGCTGAAGAATTTCAATATGCTCTTTATGAACGTGACAGTTATCACCATGGAAAGGGACGGCAGGAAAACCGCCTGGAAGATGACAAACGAGAGGCTGCGGAGCAGGAGGAACATTGATGCATTCCAATCGAAAAACGTGTTGTACGAGAGGGTATTGATGAGCTCTGTTTGCGTGCGGAGGTTCACCGGCGGCGGGTTTGGGTTTGCGGGTGTTGGGGCGGTGGCGTGCACTTCTGTGTCAAACAGCTCACCTACGTTGAAGAGCGATGCCTGGTGTGAAATAAGATAAGTCATCACCTGCGAGTGCATCACATATGTGAATGGGAATATGATGTAGAAGCCAAGGGCGAATGCTATTAGGAACGCACCGGCGTCGCGCGTGAAGGGGACTGCCCGCAGAAGGACCCCTACGGGAAGGACAAGGGAGAGCATGGTGCCGCGTATGAACTGGAGCCCTATCTGCTGCGCCATGAGGCTTGAGGTGAACGGGGAGAGGAATATGATCAGGAAATCATACGATTTTTCAAATGCTATGGCGCCCGGGAATATTGGAATCCTGATTCCCCATGCGCCTGCGCCATATTTCCCATAGATGTTGCCCCAATATTGCCACTTGAGTTTAAAGAACTCGAGCTGCTGGACCAGCTGGAATGCGCCGACAAAGCCATTCCCATCATCGTCGTCGTCATCGGAGTATATTATCTTGTTTAGGTATTCCTGCGAGATGTCAAAGGAGTTTGCGCCGGCAATCGCAACCGAGACTTCCTCCACAAAGCACGCGACTCCGAATATGGAGAGCATGATGACGGCAGAGACTCCGACCTGCCAGAGCTCGATTGTTGACAATGCCTCGTATTCCGGCTTGTGGAAGAACATTGCAGCCATGTATAGGAGCGCGATTGCGAAAATCATTACTGCTATTACTAGCCAGAAAAGGGAGGTGACCTCGGCAGGGGCGCCTGCAGGGCATGCCGCTAGCAATATTGATGGCATCATTAGATCAGCTTTGATATTCCAAAGAGGCGGGGCTCGCCGCCAAGCGCGACTGAGATGTCGCGGAAAAATGTGATTGAGAGGATGATGGAATTCACAAGGAACAGTATGTTGAGGACAAGTATCTGCATTGTGGGCGTGATTTCATCTATAATGTATGCATAGAAGAACTCGGACCATGCGTTTGGGTCGAGGATGAATGTGCGGAATTGCCAGATTGCGCTTGCGGCTGTTTTTATCTTGCCCCACATGGTCGTTTCATAGTGCTCCTGGCTTGAGGAAAACCTGTCTATTATGTTCCAGGGCCTGTCAGTTGATGTCATGGTATTGGGGTTCTGGCTTTCGTCCCGGACATCTTCAAACGCGTGCTTCATTGCCTGCACCTGCAAGTCCACCCTGTCTTCAAATCTTTGATCGAATAATGGATCATCGCCGATTTCATCGGGCTCCCTGCTGCATATCTCAATTACGTTTTCATAGCTGGCAAAATTGATTGGCACGATGTTCTGGAATATCTGTGCGTTTAGGAGAATGGACATCGGATAGACAAAATACGCCGCCAGGCAGAATGCTATTATTGTGGAGCCGGTCTTGCGCGTGAGCGGGATTGCGCGAAAGAGCAGCCCGAATGGCAAAAAGACGGTAAGCACTGCCTCCTGTATGAACTGCAATAGGACTTTTTGGGAGAAAATTAAGCCAGCGCCCATTGCAATGTAATCCAGGAGCATGATGTGCGCCTCGCTCACAATGGTCATGCCGATAAGCGGCTGGAATGAGAGGCGGGGGACTGTCACGATGGCGGTTATCTGCTGCGTTGAGAAGCCCATGGTGGAGAGGACGCCAAGCAGAAGCTCGATTCCTATCAGGTGGCGGTATGCAGTCAGCATTGGAGCAAGCATCACCCCCCGAAACGCGTTTGGCGAAAAATCGATGAAATCTGTCGGGCTTACCTTGCAGCCGAGGAAATATTGCGCCTGCGTGAATACCGGGTAGAGGTTCGGGTCGTCAAAATGGGGGTTGACAAAATTCTCAGTGCAGAATGTGCCGCCTGGCCCAGCCGGGGTCAAAAAGCCCATCACGATGTAATTCAGGGTTATGATTGAGGCTATTGTGATTAGTATGATGAATGCTGAGAGGGAGTGCTCGTAAAGCTCGCCTTTCACCCATGCCTTTATGGAGGGCATGGAGAGCGCCTCGCCTGCCATGAATGCAAGGGCGGCAAATGCGATGCCCACGAGAAGCGCGGCAATTGCCATCGGCGTCCAGGTGAGGTCTGCAGGCAGGTAGTTGAGGTTGGTCTGCGGGGGAGTGGCGAATGCGGGCTGCAAAAGCAGCAGGAATGCGATTGCAAGTAGTAATGCCACGGGGAAAATTCCACTGCGAAAATATATAAAGTTTAAAAACCGGATTCCATGCGTATGAGAGGCGGCCTCACGCTCATTATTGTGCTTCTTGCCATCAGCCCCCTCTTTGCAATAGAGCCTTTCTGCGACGCATGCTACAAGGCAAATATCGAGCTTTCGCCTGACATGGAGAACACGATACTGACGGCAAAAGTCAAATTCAATAACATAACCTATTTCTATGATGTGAACGGGCAGCTCATGCCTGTTGCGCCTGGCATGGAAGACTGGCCAAAGGACGCTGCCGGCAATCCAGTGCCGCTCGGGGTGGAGAGAATCACGCTTGAAGTGGATGAAGTGCAGAATCCGGATGTGTATTTCGAGTTCGAGGATTACAAGGCATCGGATGACGATGCAGTGGTGCTGTGCGACCCGTCTTTAGGAGATGAGCACGGGGTTGCGACTTGCAGTTTCAGGACTTTGCGTCCAAATGTGCCAAACCCTGCAGGGATTGATTTCGTTAATCTCCGAAAATGCATATATGCGCAAGCGCGCTTTCCCGGCAAGCAGGAGGACGGGTATTTCATAAAGCCGGCAAGCAAGGGAGTCATTTTGTGCCCTGCGGAGAACAGCGCGATTTCCGGATTGAGCATCTCGATTGAGAATGCGGTACGCAATAATATCGGATTCTGCATTCCGATGCTAATTATCGGAGGCATGCTGGTTGCCGGGATGTACTATTCGGGGAAAAACCCGCTCTCGCTGTTTGACATCACCGTGCCGAGGCTGCCCCATGTCAAGGCGCTTCGGATCGGCAGGACGAACCTTCCATGGCAGATGTCGGCAAAGGGCGCGATGAACGATAGGCTTATTGCAATGACTGGCAAGGTGCAGGCTGCCGCATTTGGAAAGTTCTCAAAAAGGGACAGGGTGAGAGGCGCGCTTCTCAAGAGCGAAATACAAGGCATACTGAAGAGGAAAATAAGCGAAGACGACAAGATGAAACTCATCTCTGCTGCGATTACGCGCTATGGCTTTAACATAAATGACAGGTGGGTGGGCGAGGCGTTTGGCGCGCTCATGCAAAGCGAGCAGATGAAGATGCAGTTCAAGCGGGACGAGAAGGCGGTAGAGGAAGGCGAAATTTCATGGCATGGAAAAATATTTTCGAAGGGCAAGCTCAATTACAAAGGAAAAAAGTACCCAAATCCTATCGGGTGGACCCTCAACCGCCTCAACGATCTTGAAAAGCCGCTGCAGAGGGTGCCTTTTTTCGGAAGCAGTCTTATTGGCAGGAGCCAGCAGGCGCTTGTGCGCCTTGCTGGAGCAAGGCAGGGCAATGTGGCTGTGCGCCGCGCGCTGCTCAAGCAGACTGCGGCAGAGGCGCTTAGGGCAACGGGTGCGGGAAAGGGCTCTGGAAAGCTTGCGGCATTTGTGAACCGGAATTCTGCCGATAAAGTCAGGATGGGCAGCCTGCCAGACGTGCTTGGCAGGGTTGCAAACGAGATGGCGCTTACTGCGGACTTGGCGCACAGGCAGACGCTTGCAAAGCTCCATGAGCTCATTGAAGGCGGGATAGACCGGAAGCTTGCGGAAAAAGAGCTGGAACTGAAGAGGCTTATTGCATCTGCAGGGCTAAAGGCTGCAGGAGTCGCACGGCTTGAGAAAGAAATTGATGAAATTAAGCGGCTGAAGGATAAGCTTGCAGAAAGGGTTGCGGCTGCAAGCAGGGGCGCAAAAGGCATGGCAGACGCCAATGACCGCACCAAAACAATGATGGATGACATGGTCAGATTTGCAGTGGACAACAAAATTGATGTGGTGATGGGCGGCGAGAAAATTGTGAGCGGAGGGAAAGCCAATCGCGGAGAAATTGCAAAAATACTTGGCAGGATAGAGAGGATTACAGATCTTGTGACAAAGGACGGCTATGTTGAGTTTAATGCAAAGACGGGTGAATTCCAGCTGAAAAAAGGCGCGGTGTTTGACCCGGACACGCTGCTTGGGGCAAGCAAAAACGCAAGAGGGGTGCGCGAAGGCGGGGCATATGGCAACATGCTTGATGAGCTTAAGGGTGCGCGTTTCCTGGAATTTTCACAGCTTCTGCGGGAAGGGAGAAGCGTTGCGGATATTTATGCCGTAAAGATTGCAGGAGAGAAAGGAGTCAAGATAGACAGATGGGAGGACTTATTTGGCAACGCAAGGGATCCTGCATCAAGGGCCAGGCTGGAAAACGGCAAGCTGAGAATGGATTTGCTTGGCGAGGTTGCCGATGCAATGGAGAGGAGGATTCGCCAAGAGGTCAAGTTCGCATACTTATTGACAGGCCCTGACAAGAGTTTGACAGGCAAACAGCTTCTGGAGAATGCAGGCAGGAATGCGGATGGGCTGTTTGGCAATATCCAGCTTAACAAAACCACTGACTTTGGCTTGCGGCACGCGCTTTCATCGCAGGTGAAGCTCGGATGGAGCGGAGTGGAGGATGCATTTGGCAGGCAGGTGCAGATGCTCCTGCGCTCGTTTGACTTTTTCTATGGCAAGAGCTTTGAGAGCCTGATGTCAGGCTACAACAGGACAGCGGAGAGAAACATGCTCACGTTTGCGCTGATTGAGGAGAATGCAAAAAGGCTTGGGCACGGCTCGGAGCGGCTGGATGCAAAAAGCTACAAGGACCTAATTGACAAGGGCATTACATATGGGGACTTGAGAAAGGGAATGTGGCTCTCGTCTATTGATGGCACGTACACGCCGTTTTCCAAGGACAGGATGGGCGAGTACCTAATTTCGCAATATTCGGAGAAAATGATAAACAGCTACGTGCTCATACGCGACAAGAGCGGCAAGTACGTGCATGGTGACCCGCAAAAAGACCAAAGGGTGGCAAGCGCGATACGCGAGGCAGACCTTGCCATTGACCCTGCAAAGAAGATAGCGATTGGGGAGAAGCTGCTGGGGATAACACGCGACAAGGATGGCAAGGCAGTGGCAGGCAAAGGCTTGCTTGACGTGACCTCGATTGATGAGTACATGAAAAAAGACGCCGGGATGATTAAGCGCATGAGCTTTGGCCTCTCATCATTTGGAGAGCGGGTGCAGGTCGGCGGGCTGGACAAGATAAACCGGGGGCTCATGGACTGGTACAGCGCACAGCTGCAGACAAGGCTTGCGCTCTCAAAGCTTGACAATTTCATAAACAATGCTCCGGGCGCGGGCGACAGGTTTGACATCATGAGCGAGAAGTACAGGAACTTAAAGGATGTTGAGGGCGAGCTTCTTTCTGCGCGCAGCATGGAGAAGAAGGCAAGGATGGCAGGCGAGGCTGCGGCAGCGGCAATCGCACATGGGAACGTGGATAGGCTCATGTCGGACAGAAAAGACCTCATGGCAAACGTGTCGCACAACGAGCTTGACCGCTCGCTTCTTGCGGTGCGCGGGCAGATGCTTAATTTTTACAACATCACTGAATCGTCTGTCATGAGGGACCCGCGCATTGCAATAGGCGCAGGGTACGGCATACAATACGGCCCGATGGTCGGCTACCAGACAGGGCAATTCGTTTACGAGAGGCCAAGCATGATATTCGGGCCCGGGCTGCTGCCCGGGGATGCGACTGCGAACTGGTTGATGAGGCCCACGTACTGGACGGCGGTCATGTTTTCCCAGATTGCAAGGCCTTTCTACACTAGCATCATTGGATACCCGAGCGTGTATGACAATGACATGTTCTATGGGGCAAGCATGCGCAAGGGCAATATCCGCAGGGCAGTTGGCGAGGCGCTCTCCATCACACAGAACCTTGAGATATTCCACCGCTTCACGCTGCCAAGGATACGGAAAAAGGAGGAGTATTTCACAGAGGAAGGGTTCAGGATTACCGGAGAGGGATGGTATGGCAAGAGATTCCTTGCGCCAATAACATTCAGGCGCGATGTCGAGGGAGTAGGCACGGCGGAAAACGAGGAGCGCAGGCTGCAGCTTCTTGGGATTCAGTCGGAAGCCGGGCAGGATGTCAAGAGGAGGATGCTTGGAAGCCATGGCTTGCAGAGGACCGAGATGAGAATGGAAATTGAGCGCGCGCAGGCGGAAATGGACAGGTATGCGAGGGGAAATGCCGATTTGCGAACGACCAGGGATGAGTTAATTAGAGTGCTTGCTGCCGAACGGTCCACCCTGACGGCAGACCAGATAAAAGACCTCAATGATGCGATTGCGCGCAGATCTAAGGAGCTTCACGACAATGAAGCGGCAATTAGGCGCGAAACTTCTGCGCGCAAGGAAGCCGAACAATATGCAGAGCGCCCACTTGAAAAAATGCCCGGGGTGTTTGGCAGGCTCTTCCAGCCGGGCTATTATAATATTTTGAACCTCGGTGGCTATGATATTGCATTGGAGGGAAGCAGGATGAGGGGCTTTGACCTCTATGCGCCATACCACAAGTCTGGCATCTGGAAGCCGCCAGTGCCTGGCATGCTGGACATAACACCGAGCGTGCCTGGCGTGAGCGAGAGCGAGTGGAGAATGTTCCCCCGCGTTGCGGCGCACGTTATGGCTAACTCAACGCTTGCAGAACTCACAAGGTTCAAAACGTATGGATTGGGCGCAAATGGGGATGTAGAGGCAAAAGGGGACTGGTATAGGTCTCCGGAGATGGAGAGCAACAGGGACGTGTATAGGCACGAGGATTCCCCCATATTGCGGCTTGCAAAGCTTGAGAGCGAGCGCATGGGATACAGCTTCCTTAACAGCCCGTTTAGCATTCCGCTATCGCCACTTGCAGGAGCAATCTGGTTTGGGGCCGTACGCAAAACTTCATTCATAAGAAACCAGGCATCGGCGCATGGCACTGCAGGCGCCTGGAGCGGCACCATACCGACAGACATGGACCCGGGCGGCGTTGCACTTGCAGCGCGCCAGGATGCGGTTGACCCGCGCGTTGCAGCAGGCGCCCAGATTTTGCCCCATGAGCCAGGCACGATGGGCTCGCATGCAATAAGGAGCATGAATGACAGGATCAACGGGATTGTGCAGGCGGATTATTATCGGGCAAGGGAAATGTGCCCGGTGCACAGGACATACAGCGCATTTGGGTCAGAGTGCCCGCAGTGCTCGCATGCAAAGGCAAAGCCGCTGACAGGCGATGAGACTAAATACCGCAACTGGCTTGACACTTACATGAGGCAGGCGGAGGAGACGGGCAGGATACGCGAGCAGATGAGAAGGGACGAGAGGGTGGCTGAGCGCTACAGGAAGATGGCTGAATCGGCATACTGATGGTTGGTCGCATGAAAAATATTTTCTTTGCATTGCTGGTAATTTCACTTGTGCTTTTGGCAGGCTGCCTTGTGAACGATAGCATGCGGATGCGAAACCAGCTTTCATCCGCTCGCGCAATAGACATATTCAAATCAAATGAGGCCGGGCTAAATGAGCCGGAGCCTGGACCGACGCCGTGCAGCTGCATGTACTGCGACCGGCAGACTTATTACGTGGACAGCAACGGGAACATTATGCCGCTTGGGCCATTTGCAAGCCTGTTTGCGGAAAGCTCGCTATTTAATGGAAAATGCTATTTTGAGCAGTGCAACGTGACCACTTTCAATGATACAATGGCAACTTACCTCGAAGACCCGGTTAATGTTGAAAAGATTCCGCGCTATTTCGGATACGGGCAGGGCGGCTCTTTCCTTGAGTTTGGCGAGGCAGTAAAATATTGCAAGTCTAGCGTTGGCTATTCAGGCAAATGGATGATAGGGGCGCATGAAGCGCCGCCTGCAATCCCGTCAAAGCGAAGGGCGCAATGCATGCTTGAGAAAAACGTGATTCCAGTCTACATATATTATACAAAAGGCGAGGCGATTGACGAGGCACGCGCAAGGGAGATTGGGCAGAGGCTAAATGGCGTGGGGCCCGTCATTATTTCAACAGAGGTGGAATTTGACCCTGCAAAAATAGAGGAAGTGAAGCGGCAGGTCATTGCAATAGATCATGAGTGCCCGGACTGCCTTGTGGCAGTGACGCCAAGACTAAATGACTTCCCTTCCCTTGATGCGCTCTTTTTTGCAGACCCTGCTGTAGCAGATAAAATTGACATTGTGGGGCAGGGAGTCGTGCTAAACGACAACCCAAGCACGTGCAACATCGAAACGCTGATTGGCGAGAGGATGTACTTTTCAAGAAGGATATTGCAGAGGTATGCAAAGCCATCTATTTGGCTTTACTTTGGGATAAGCCCGCAGCAGCGCGACCCGGCAGCAGGAGTGCAATGCACCTGGAGCGACATTGATGCTGCGCGTGGTTACACATACCTTTTCCAGATGAGCCAGGCGCTTGTAAGCTCAGGAGTTATCGGGGTGCTCAATTACCAGTATGCTGACGGGCTTGACCCAAAGCCATGCGTTGGCGCCGCATGCGATTTCGGGCTTGTGGAAATTAATCCGATTACGCACCAGGCAGAGCAGAAGCTGCCGCAGTTCCGCGGCTGGTTTGAGGGATGCCGGAAGTATGTCGGAAGCGATGGCGGCGTGGAGAACGCGCAAAGCCCTGTTGTGTATTCGCGGAACGGGAAGGGGAATGTGTGCACTTTTGGAGGCAGCAACAGGATGCTGCAGAGCTTTGTGCAGCTTGAGCCGGGCGTGAATCCTTATAACACGATTCCGATGGGAGAGGACAACATAGGATACCAGTGCCGCGCGTGCATAAGCTATGATGTGGATCCGCCGTCGCTTTTGGCAGCAAGCTCCGCGCCGGTGGACCCGCCATGGTGCACATTGTATTACCCGGTGCTTGACGCGAACCCTGACAGGTATGACATTGACCCGGTGCTGATGAGGGCGATAATCGGGCAGGAATCAGACTTCGCGAACTGCGACCCGGACAAGACTGTGAGTTACGTCGTTGACACGCCGGAGAACCGCACGCTGTGCAGCAATCCGCTTGGCCTCAAGGAAAGCTCGGAAATAATCGATGTCGGAGAGGGCAGGGCGCTTGTTGACAGGTTCTGCCCGGGATTTGACATCGAGCGCAGATATTATGACAGGGACGGCGTAATCAAGGGATGCCTTCCCATAAGCTCATTCTCCGGCAGCCCGAACCTCGGCGATTGCATCACGTGCGCCATGGGCATGGCGCAGTGCACGGATTACCCGGGATGGATTTATGAGGCAAACCCGGCAGTGCCCATGCCGGCAGAAGTGAAGCTTTGCAGCGGGGAAAAATACAATCCGTTCGACCCGAAAGACACGTTCTGCTGCGGCGCGTACAAGATTGCGTCATTCTACCAGGAGGCGCAGCGTTTTGTGGACAATAATCCTTTAATAGATTATTCCCCGGATGAGAAGGAATGGTATACTGCGTATTTTGCAGTGCAGATGTACCACGATGGCTATCGCACCGTGGGAAGCGACTACAACCTGTATCTTTCGCAGCGCTTATTGGAAGAGGATGGGTATTGCGCAGGCAACCTGCGTTATGTGAGCTATTTGCAAGAGTGCCTTGGGAGGAAATACGCTTACAACGTGCTGAGCAAGTACCGCGCGCTCATGGACATTGATAAGTGCAGGGGCGTGACCAATGAGTGCAGGAGCTGATTTTAGTTTGGCTCGCGGAATTGCTGAAATTTACCCCGTGACTTTTGCCCTGCGCAACTTACTTAAACACATCTGAGTGCAGGAATATTTTTACATTAAACCCAAAACTCACCCACCCCTATATATACCACCAACGACGGACTTTTAAGGGGGTGGAATGGATGGCGCCAGTTAGCATTGTCGATGGGAAAATTGCAAAACCTGTTGCAGTTGTTCTGGGCAAAAAAGGCGTCGATTCAGTAGCCGCTGCCCATGACCTATTTATGAGAGCAGGTTTGGACCAAAAAACTATAGATATGCTCCTGGCTGGCTCTGCCGGAAATGGATCGGTTAAGGTGGACATAACCGACCTGCCAAAACGCGACAGGGGCCGCCTGCTTCAGTTGTGCCGCAAAGACGAGGGCGCAGAGGTCATTGAATATCCGCCAATCACGCCTATTACTGCAAGATTTTTTGGCAACGCATTTATTCGGGCAAAAGACTCACTTGAAATAACCGGGCTTCGGGAGCAGCTTTTGCGCACAAGCGACGAGGCGCCGCACAACGGCGCAAAAAGGGTACAGATGCGCGACTTAGCGCTGCAATGCGAGGAATATGCCAGCGGGCCCAGAGATGAGTTCATTGTGCGTGCTGGTGAAATTGAAGCTGCAAGGACAAGCAGGGATGAAGCAGTTCCGGGCATACGGGTGCAGTATGATGAGAGAATAGGAGAAAGAAGCAGAATCGTAGATGAAAAAATAAGCACCTGCCAGAGCAAGAAAAAGAACCTTACAATAGGCGCTATTTTTGCCACTGTCAGCTCGGTTATCGGGGTAACCATTGATCCGGAGGCAGCCTTTAAATTTTTTGAGCATCTCCTTGACAAGCTCACGCCGCTTGGAGAAACGGCACTCTTTGCGCGCGGCATAGTAGCCACTCTTGCAGGCGGGCTGCTGGCAACCTTGTGGGCCCTGCGCCACAGGCTGGACAAGAGAATATCAAACCTTAGGATCGCAAAGGAGATGGAGCTTTCGGATTTGAGGGTCCAAAAAGAGCGGGAGGTAATGAAGTTCCTCAATGAAAAAAGCGGGGAAATAAAGCAGATGCGCCAAGAGCTGGATAAGTTCGTGGCAAACAAGGTCATGGAAATACAGCTTGCGGCAGTGGCAATTCTCATGGATAGCTACAAGGAGTATGTCAGGCACCAGCTCTTTGTGAATGGCATGGAGAATGCGTACGAGCTTGATTTCAAGAACCCCAAGGACAGAGAGCTGGTTTTTGAGTTCTATGGAAAGGTGATGGGCAACGGCAGCGTGCCAATCCGCCAGGCAGCCTCGGATGAAGGCGGTGAAACAAAGGCAGTGACTGCCTAAATTCCCATTCGTTTTTCCTTTTTTTCCAGTCCTTTTTCCAGCCTCATCACAGGTAGCTTTATATTCTCCTGCTGAGTAGTAGTTGCATCAGTTTTCACGTCGTGAAATGATTGCTTTTTAGTGGTCAAAATGGAGCAGAAAAACGAGCCCGCGCCAGCCAAAACTCCATCCAATTACGATGCCTCATCAATACAGGTCCTGGAGGGTCTGGAGGCTGTCCGCAAGCGCCCGGCAATGTACATTGGAGACACGGACGTAAAGGGGCTTCATCATCTCGTGTACGAGGTTGTGGACAATTCCGTGGATGAGGCGCTGGCAGGCTTTTGCACTAAAGTAGAGGTCGTTATTGGAAAGGACGGCGTTGTCACTGTAAATGACAATGGGCGCGGCATACCAGTTGAGATGCACGAGCACATGAAAAAGTCGGCGCTCGAAGTTGTCATGACAGTGCTGCATGCCGGCGGGAAATTCGACAATAAGTCCTACAAGGTGTCGGGCGGATTGCATGGCGTGGGCGTTTCTGTTGTGAATGCGCTATCTGAGTGGCTGGAAGTTGAAGTGAGGCGCGGCGGGAAAAAATATTTCCAGAGATATGAGCGTGGCAAGCCTGCTGCACCAGTCAAGGAAATGGGCGCTGCCGAGGGCTCTGGAACACTTGTGCGCTACAAGGCGGATTCGCAGATTTTCACAGCAACTGAATACTCTTATGACACGATTGCAAACCGGATGCGCGAGCTTGCATATCTTAACAAGGGAGTCACTGTTTGCGTTGCGGATGAGAAAAGCAATCAGAAGGATGAATTCCTTTTCAAGGGCGGCATCAGGGAATTTGTCGAGTATGTGGAGCGGAACAAGAAGCCGATTTGCAGTGTTATTCACATTGAAAAGCAGGTTGGCGACTCATATGTTGAAGCCGCGTTCCAGTACAATGACGGATATTCCGAGAATGTGTTTTCTTTTGCAAACAACATAAACACAGTGGATGGCGGCACGCATCTGGCAGGCTTCAAGGCGGCATTGACGCGCTGCATAAACGATTATGCGGTTGAGCGCAAGCTTGCAAAGGAGGCGAAAATAGCCGGCGATGATTTGCGCGAGGGGCTTGTTGCGATAATATCGGTGCGGCTGCCAAACCCGCAGTTCGAGGGGCAGACAAAGGGAAAGCTTGGCAACAGCGAAATGAAAGGCACTGTTTCTTCAGTGATAAATGACGGGCTGAAAAAATTCCTTGAGGAGAACCCGAGTGACGCAAGGAACATTGTTGCAAAGGCGATGAGGGCGGTTGAGGCGCGGGAGGCTGCGCAGAGCGCGAGGGACCTGATACGGAGGAAAAGCGCGCTTGAAAGCTCGGTGCTTCCGGGAAAACTGGCAGACTGCTCTGAGAAAGACCCGGCAAAGAGCGAGTTGTATATTGTGGAAGGAGATAGTGCCGGAGGCAGTGCCAAACAAGGCAGGGACAGGCGCTTCCAGGCAATACTGCCATTGCGCGGGAAAATATTGAATGTGGAAAAAGCCCCAATAAACAAGGTGCTGGAAAACGAGCAGATACGGAACCTGCTCATGGCGCTTGGCACGAATTTCGGGAGCGAATTTGACATAACGAAGCTGCGCTACCACAAGATTGTCATAATGACCGATGCGGACGTGGACGGCGCGCACATACGCACGCTTTTGCTCACGCTCTTTTACAGGTTCATGAAACCGCTTGTGGAAAAGGGGTACATTTTCATCGCGCAGCCGCCGTTATTCAAGGTGAAAAAAGAGAAGACGGAGAAATACGTGTACAACGAGGCGGCGCTTGAAAAAATGCTTGGGGAAATCGGCGGGGCGGAGGGCGCAAACATCCAGCGCTACAAGGGATTGGGCGAGATGAACCCGGCGCAACTCTGGGAAACCACGATGGACCCGAAGAACCGGACGTTTTTGAAAGTCACCATTGAGGATGCGATAAAGGCGGATGAGCTCTTTACTATTTTGATGGGGGACGAAGTGGAGCCAAGGCGCGCATTCATTGAGATGCACGCGAAAGAAGTGAAGAATCTGGATGTTTAGGCGGACGCTCACTCCATTCGCTGTTCCGCCTGCGGCTTGTAAGCCAGCGCCTGAAGACGTTGAGAAGGTGGGAAGAAGGCACATACGTACAATGGTCTGTAACCGCGAGCAAAAAGGCCGAGATATTTATATGTATTTATTTTATTCGTATCTGCTAGTAGTTCGCGTAAAGTCTCCTCCGATGCATTCGAGATAACTCTGTCTTCTATTCGGATGAGATGAAAATGTTGCTCACGTGGCTGGGCGTCAGGCTCGGCGTCAATAGGGATGCCAAACTTGCTTTCTGTTGGATGGTGAAAAGGATCTCTGGCAACATTTTGAATTAATGTAAAGTTACTTGCATCGTCCACAACACAAGTAGCAATGCTGTGTCTTTCTAGCTCTTCGAGACTTTCTATTCTCTTTCCATTCTTGCCTTCCACTCGTATGATACTGTTTCCCTTCCCGTCAAAGCCCTGCGGCATTGCGAGAAGACCGCTTGCGCGCCAGTATTCCTTATCCACAAGCAAGCGACATTCTTCGCCTGTCTTTGGGTCAGCAAAAGTGTGAAACTCGCCGAATTTGCCATTGGTAGTTGCAACTAGGGGATTTGCCCATACAAAAGTCCCATCCGTCTCACCCATCGCTTTCCATACACGAGTCCCATCCCATTCTACACGGTTTATTACATTCAGATGCGCGTTTCCGCCATTGAAAAGTATTGTAAGCCCTAACCGGTTTGCCTCCACGATTGCGCCTAGAGAAGTAAGACGGCGCCCCTGGGCTATTTGTGATATCTCTGGGGCTTGGGTTTTCAGGTTCATTGTTATACCTCCTGTTCCTTTGTGGTATTAGCATATATTTAATAAAATGCGGTGTTGTAACAATACCACTATGGGCAGCAACAAAGAGCTTCTAAGCAGAATTGGCTTTTCTGACGGCGAAGGAAAAGTATATGAGGTTATAATGGGCTCGGAGAATGCCTCGCTCCAGTATGTGCATGAGCAGACCGGCATGGAGCGCCGCAACGTCTACGATATCATAAACAAGCTCGTCAGCAAGGGGCTTGTGACGTACTTCACTGATAACAAGCGCAAAATATACCGTGCCACGCATCCTAAAAACATACTTGCCTATTTCGACCAGCAGCAAAATGACATCGAGAAGAAAAAAGAGTTGTTTGCGCAGGGCTTGCCGGAGCTTGTGAAGCAATACGAGGCATCAAAGCCGGAATTCAACGCCCGCATCTATAGGGGAAAGGAAGGCATAAAGGCGCTGTTCAACGAGATGCTGGACTACAAAGACCATTATTTTATCGGGGGCAATTGGGGGATTGTAAAATACGCCGGCAGGGAATGGTGGGACCTTTGGGACAGAAAAAGAGTGGCGCGGAAAATTTGGTGGCATGACATCATTACTGCTGCTTTTCTGGCGAAAAATCCGCCTATGAAAAAATATTATGAGTATCGGGTGCTGCCAGAGGAATTCGGCTCGCCTAACGTCATTTTGATTTTCGGGGACAGGCTCGTGAATTTGTTCTGGGGCGAGCCGCTGCTGGCATTTGAAATAGAGAACAAGGAGATAAGCGAAAACTATTTGCATTACTTTAACTATTTGTGGAAAAGGTTGGGGAAAAAATAGGGCTGTTCAAATCATGTGCCCCATTTTCCTTCTCTTTGCCTCAAGATAGGACTTATTGTATTGCGTGGGCTTGGTGTGAAGCGGGATGCGCGAAAGCACTTTTATCCCGTATTTTCGCAAAGCCGCGATTTTTTTGGGGTTGTTTGTTATCAGGTTTATTGATGCCGGGCCCAGCAATTTTATCATCTTTGCAGCAAGGCGGTAATCGCGCAAGTCAGAGGGGAAGCCAAGCTTGATATTTGCCTGAACAGTGTCAAGCCCCTTGTCCTGCAAGGAATATGCGCGTATCTTGTTGATGAGGCCGATGCCCCTGCCTTCCTGGCGCACGTAAAGGACGGCGCCTGTGCCCCGTGACTCGATGTAGGAGAGCGCCCATTCAAGCTGGCTGCGGCAGTCGCAGCGAAGAGAGCCAATTGCATCGCCAGTGAGGCATTCCGAGTGCAGGCGCAATGGCACTGCGGATTTGCCCGAAATATCGCCTTTTACGATGGCAACGTGCTCCTTGCCGTCAATGGTATTGCAGAAGGTGAAAATTTTGAAAGTGCCAAAGCGCGTGGGCAGCTTTGCATCCGCCACTATGTGCACGTGCGGCTTTTTGTTCCTGCAGGAAAACTGCATGCTAGGAGGTATTCGGATTGTTTCGGACATGGAATATCATCCAGTTATGCTCAAAAGTTGCTTACTTGGGCTTAAAATATAAGCGTGCCGCATCGTTTTCAGGTAGGCATTTTGGGGCATGGAAATGCGAGGCTTTTTATACCCCAATTGCGTATATATTTCATTGATTTTTACGACGTAAATGCGCCCTGCGACAATGCTTGAACTTTAGCCCAAATGCTATGCAAAATTAGTGGTTTTGATGGACGAAAAATCTGAATATTCGCATGGGAAAATTACCGACAAGCCTGTTGAGTCCGAGCTTCGCGCATCCTACCTGGATTATGCCATGTCAGTAATAGTGGGCAGGGCGCTGCCTGACATTCGTGACGGGCTAAAGCCAGTGCACCGCCGCATCCTTTTTGCCATGCATGAGCTTGGGAATTCGCATGACAAGCCGTACAAGAAGTCCGCGCGCGTAGTAGGCGAGACTTTAGGAAAATTCCATCCGCACGGCGATGTCGCTATATATGATTCGATTGTGCGCATGGTGCAGGATTTCTCATTGCGCTATCCGCTCATTGACGGGCAGGGGAATTTTGGATGCTTTACAAAGGATACCAAGGTCCAGCTGGCAGATGGGCGAAGCATAAACTTCGGCGAGCTTGTAGATGAGGAGAGCGCTGGAAAGGAAAATTATACGTTTACAGTAGATAGGGAGGGTAGGATAAAGATAGGTAAAATCACAAAGCCGCGCCTGACTATCAAGAATGCCGAACTTATGAAAGTTGTGCTGGACAGCGGGGATGAGATACGCTGCACGCCAAACCACAGGTTCATGCTCCGAACCGGAGAGTACAAGGAGGCCCGGCATTTGCAGGCTGGGGACTCACTTATGCCCCTGTACACAAAGCTCTCTTCTAAAGAACCGGACCCGGATTTGGCAGGATATGAAATGATAATGCAGCCTGCAAATGGCAATTGGGAATACTCGCATCGGCTGGCTGACGAATGGAATATTGAGCATCGCGCATACGCCAAATCAGCGGGAAGAATAAGGCATCACTTGGATTTCAACAAACTGAACAATAATCCGACTAACATTAGGAGGATGAAATGGGGGGAGCACTGGAAGACCCATTACCTGCAAGCGTCGGAAAAACACAGAAACGACAGCAATTATAGGGAAAAGTTGGCTGAAGGAAGAAGGCGCTTCTGGAACAACGATGCAAATCGAGACAGATATTCTGAAAGGTTAAGCAAAAGAAACAGAGAAAACTGGTCAAAATCAGCCTATAGGGCAGGGAAGAGAGAGCAGCTAAGCAAAATAAACAAGGAATACATTGCGGCACATCCAGAGAGAAAACAGGAATTTAGCCTGAGGGCGACCAAGACGCTCAAAAGACTATGGCAAGACCCGCGTTATCGAAGCTTCATGCACCAGAAAATCATAAAGGCAAACAAGAACCATCTTTCGAATAAAACAGGGAAGCTGAAATTCCTTGCAATATGCAAACATGTCCTGGCTCAAGGCAATGTTATTTGCCAGGAATCATACGGACAGATGCGAAATAAGGTTTATCCTTATGGCCATGCAACAACGTGGAAAAAGGGGTTGCAAAAGTACTTTGAAAACAATGTTTCGCTAGTTCTATGCGAATTGAATGGCAATCATAAGGTCGCAAGAACCGAATTTCTGGCTGAACGCGAGGACGTTTATGACCTTACTGTGAATGGAACGCACAATTTTGCCCTTGCCTGCGGCGTGTTTGTCCACAATTCTGTTGACGGGGACGCTGCAGCTGCCATGAGGTATACTGAAATCCGGCTTGGCAGGATGGCAGAGGAGATGCTCTCGGACATTGACATGGAGACTGTGGATTTTGCGCCGAACTTTGACGGGAGCCTCAAAGAGCCTCTTGTGCTTCCTTCCAAAATACCGAATTTGCTCATAAACGGCTCATCAGGCATTGCGGTTGGAATGGCGACAAACATACCTCCGCACAATTTGACCGAAGTGATTGACGGCATGGTTGCGCTAATTGACAAGCCTGCACTTGCGTTTGAAGAATTGATTGGCATTGTGAAGGGGCCTGACTTTCCAACAGGCGGGATGATTGTCGGCAGGCGGGGCATCATAGAGGCATATGCAAAAGGCAGGGGCACAATACGCGTTAGGGGAAAGGCGGAAATCGTTGACAAGGGAGACAGGAAGCGCATCGTGATTAAGGAAATACCGTACATGGTGAACAAGGCTGAGCTTATTGAAAAAATCGCAACGCTTGTGAAAGACAAGCAGATTGAGGGCATTTCAGACATAGCCGACAGGTCTGACAAGGACGGGCTTGAAGTGGTGATTGACCTTAAGCGGGATGCTAATGCAGATGTGGTGCTAAACCAGCTGTATGCGCGCACCGCGCTTGAGGGCACGTTTGGGATAATGAGCATCGCGCTTGTGAACAACGAGCCAAAGACATTGCCGCTTGCAGACATGCTCAGGGAATTCATAAACCACAGGCGTCAAGTCGTGCGCAGGAGATGCATGTTCGAGCTTGCGCGCGCAGAGGAGAAGAAGCACGTGCTTGAGGGAATCAAGATTGCGCTTGCGAACATTGATGGCATCATAAAGACTGTGAAGGCCGCGGAGAACACACATGTTGCGCGAGACGGGCTAATGGCAGTGTTCGGGCTGACCGAGAAGCAGGCGGATGCAATCCTTGAGATGAAGATACAGAGGATTGCAAGGCTTGAGACAAAGAAAGTGATTGACGAGCATGCCGAGCTTGTGAAAAAAGCCGAGTGGCTAAATGCCGTGCTTGCCGATGAGAACAGGATATTTGGAATCATAAAAGACGAGCTTGCGGAAATTCGGAAAAAGTACGGGGATGGAAGAAAGACCGAGATTGTGGATGATGAGGAAGAGATTGAGATCGAGGACCTTATTCCGGATGAGCAGGTTGCAATCATTGTCACTGAGAACAATTACATAAAGAGGATGCCTGTCGCCGAATACAAGGCGCAGCGGCGGGGCGGAAAGGGAATTATCGGCGCCGACACAAAAGAAAGTGACATTGTAAAGGACATCATTATCGCATCCACGCATGATTATTTGCTGGTGTTCACTGACAAGGGGAATGTGCACTGGCTCAAGGTGTACAGGGTGCCCCAAGCTGGAAGGTATGCCATTGGAAAGGCGATTGTGAATCTGCTTTCAATTGAGAAAGAGGGCATTGCCGCATTCATTCCAGTGTCAAAATTCAAGGAAGGCGAGTTCCTTGTGATGGGGACAAAGAACGGCATAACAAAGAGAAGCGACCTGCTGGATTACTCGAGGCCGAGGAAGGGGGGCATAATTGCGATTACGCTGCGCGAGAATGACAAGCTCATTGATGTGCTAAAGACAGATGGCAAGAGAAAAATCGTGCTTGCAACAGCGGACGGGCAGGCGATTAGGTTTGCTGAAGATGAAGTGCGCGAAATAGGCAGGACGGGACAGGGAGTCATAGGAATTCGCATGAAGGAGAAGGACGAGGTTGTCGGCATGGTGCTCGATGATGCGCCAGCAATACTCACCGTGTGCGAGAACGGGTATGGAAAGCGCACGGCAATTGAGGAATACAGGGAGCAGGGAAGGGGCGGTTCTGGCGTAATCAACATAGTGGTGGATGAGAGGAACGGCAAAGTGGTTGGCGTGCTTTCCGTGAGGGAAGATAGTGAAATTATTGCAATGAGCTCGCGGGGCAAAGTGATACGCATGCCGGTTGCTGACATATCGGTGATTGGCAGGAACACAAAGGGAGTGCGAATCATGAAGTTGGAAGAAGGGGAGAAAGTGGTTGCGGTCGAGAGGCTGGCAAAAGAAAACGGGAATGGAGAGGAAAAGAAGGAAGAGGCAAGTGATGCGAAGGAAGGAAATGAAAGCTCTGCTGAAAAAAAATCGCAGCCGCCTGCAGATGAAGGGAAAAAACCCGCGGGCAATGAAAAGGAAGGGCAGGGGAATGCGGATGTGAAGGAAGAGGGCAAAAAAACTAATTCTTCTTCTGGCAGCTAAAGCAGCAGCGCGCGCAATTTTTGCATTATTTTCAAGCCGGCTATTTTTCCCATTATGCCCCCTGCCGCAAGGAGCGCAAGCAGTAGCGATATGCCCAACGTGAACTGCATTGTGATTTCTTCGGTGCCCGGTACGAGTGGAGGGTGCACGCCGACAGCGTAATCAAAATAGAGGTCTATTGCACTGAGCAGCAGGAATGCGAGTATGGCAATTTTTGGGAATTTCTTTGGGTACATGAGCGCGCCTTCAAGCGCCATGCCAAAATGCCCGGGCACCAGCACAAGCGTGGGCAATATGTACGGAAACACTGTGTAGAGGGGCAGGCTGTAGAAGATGACAAACAATGTCCAGAGCGCGTATTTCACCATGCCAAGGGAAACAATTAAGTCAAATGTTTTTGAGCGCACAATGCCAAGAAGCGAAAGGGATGCGAGGAAAATGTAAAACGGGCAGTCTGGCACGAAAGGCCAGAGGTAGAGCGGGGTATTGGTAAGCTGGGTCCAGTAGAACCAGACTCCTGTTGCGATGCCTGCGGCATTCAGGAAAAGGACAGAGTCAAAGAGCTTGCCGTGCTGGTGCGAAATGGCATAGGTGTCGCCGTGGGATGCATCATCGCCGGCGCTTGCCCTTTCCCCCATGCTGCCGTCTGATGCGCCATCGTTTTTGCTGGCGGGGAATTGCGAGTTTTGCAAATGCTGCTTTGTTTTTTCCTTTTCGACCATCCAAAACGCCTTATTCCTTTCTTATTTGCGATGCCGGGACTCCGCCAACAAATGCACCCGGGCGCACATCGGAATTCACTAGTGACATTGAGGAGACTATTGCCCCGTCGCCTATTTTTACCCCGGGCAATATCGTGCAGTTGGCGCCAATAAGTGCGCCTTTCCCTACTTCCACCTTGCCGACGCGGTATTCGCCAATCAGGAACTCATGCGCGAGAATGGTGGTGTTGTAGCCGATTATGCATCCTTCGCCAAGCTCGATCAGCTCAGGGTAGAAGAAATCAAGGGTGGCGCCAAACGCGATTGCGGCGCCATTCCCGACTTTCATGCCGGTGAGGCGGTAGAGGAAATTCTTGAGATGGAGCGACGGGAGATAGCGGCAGCCATAGATGATGATGAAATTGAATAGCGTGCCAATGGGGTTTTTCACCTGCCAGAGCATGTGAAGCGAATTGTACTTGCCAGAGTATTTGATGGATTGGACGCGCCGCATAGGATGGATTTGCGCATTGGATATAAAAAGGCTAGGAATTGGCAGAAGTGATTATCTTTGCCACGAACTCGCCTATTTTCGCATTGAGGTAGGTTTCGAACGGGCCGTATGCCAGCGTGCAGTCGCCCCCGCGCCGCGGGCAGTCGCGCGCAGACTTCCACAGGTCCATGAGCTGCACATCTCCCGTCGCATTCACCGCCTTGTCCGCTGCCATGAGCCGCGAATACCCCGGGATTTTGCCGGATTTTATCACTTCAAAATAGAGGGCTTCGGCATTTCGGTAAGGCGCAAGCTCTGAGATGTTGTTTTTCACAAGCGCAACCTCTCCTGATAGAATGTCGTAGGAATCCTGGAGGGCTGCGCATGAGGTGCCGGTCTGGCCGCACTGCTGCGAGAGGGCGTCATAGTCCTGCGTGCATTTTGAGAGCGAGGAGCGCGCAAGGGAGCACTGCGTTTCAAGCTCGGACACTTTTGCAGTTGCATCGGATGCCTGCTTTGCATACGCGTCGCGCTCCGCTTTGAGTGCCGCCTCATTTCCGATGCAGCCGAAAAAAAGGATTAAGATGAAAATGAATGCAACCAGAATCTTCATATTGGCACCTGCAAGAGAACCTCGGGGAAGGAATAAAAAGGCGCAGCTTGGGGCACAAAAATGTGTGTTAAGTTCTTATTAACAGTGTTAATACCGTATTAACATTTAAAAAGAAGCACGATGGGAACAATTGCATGAAAGGCAAGCAAATGCGAAAGCAGGCGCTGCAAAAAGGGAGAAGAAATGCGAGCGGCATAATGCTCATGCAAAAGGGAGCGAGTGGAAAAACAGATATGTCATCTGGCATGCGCCCTGCAAGGCTCATCTTGGCTGCGGGCACTGATTCGTTGCGAAGGCAGCTTGATACGCCGGAAGATGTCGAGGAGGAGCTTACGAAACTATTCCGCTCTATGCACCTCATGTCCGAGCGTGACGTGGATGCGACTGTGACACGAGTATTTAGGGCAATGATGCAGATGGGGCGCGAGGAGCCGGTTGGCTCAACGGACATATCGCGCTTCTCAGGGTTGAACAGGATTACGGTCATACATCATCTAAAGAGGCTGGAAATTGCCGGGGTGGTGAAAAAGCAGGAGGCAAAATACGTGCTCCGCTGCCAGAGCGTCGAGGGGCTAATGGAAGAGATGCGCTCTGACATGGAGCGGCAGTTTGAGCAGATGGAGGCGCTTGCAAGGCAGATTGACTTGGAATTTGGCATGTTTGAGAGGGAAATTCATGAGCGGAAAAAACGAAGCGGAAAGCGCTGATGGAACTGTTGCGGATGCGGAAAGTGCGCAGGATATGGCAGCCGAAGGATTGCGAAACGCCAAAACGGGAAGCGGGAAAATGGGCGCAGCTGAAAAAGAAGAGGGTGGCAAAGCTGAAAGTGCGCAAAATTCAGCGGAAGAAGTTGAAACTGCATCTGCAAAAAAAAGCGGCGAGACCCCAGAAGAGCTGACAAACCACCTAAGGCGCCTTGCTGCTGAATTTGACAATTACAAGAAGCGCGCCGCAAAGGAGAAACTTGAAAGCGAGGGCAGGGGTGTTGCGAAAATGATTGAGAATTTGCTGCCGTTCCTTGACGAGCTTGAGATGGCAGACGCGGCTGCGGAAAAATCGCAGGACGAAGCGCTCAAGAGCGGGATGAGGATGCTTTGCTCGAAGTTCCGCGGCATTCTTGAGAAGGAAGGGCTTTCTGGAATGAACCCGGTCGGGGAGAAATTCGACCCGTACCGGCACGAGGCAGTGATGCGCGAGGGGTCGGGCGAAGAGGAAGGCACGATTGTGAAAGTATTGAGGAAGGGGTATTTGCTGGATGGGAAAATATTGCGGCATGCGATGGTAAGCGTGTCGAGCGGTGCGAAAGGAAATGAGAATGGCGGAAAGAAAGATGAAGGCAAGTTGGATTCTTAGGATATTTACGAGGTGTAACACATGGCAAAGATAATCGGGATTGACCTGGGGACTTCGAATTCGGCAGCTGCGGTGATGGAGGGCGGAAGGCCCGCAATCATACCAAGCGCGGAGGGGCAGACTGCATACGGGAAGGCGTTCCCCTCATACGTGGCATTCACGAAAGAGGGGCAGAAACTGGTGGGTGAGCCAGCAAGAAGGCAGGCGGTGAGCAACGTGGATGCGACATTCTCCGCATTCAAGAGAAAGATGGGCACGGATTACAAGTATGGGGCATATGGAAAGGAATACCGGCCGCAGGAATTGTCCGCGTATCTATTGCAGAAAATAAAGCAGGATGCCGAGGCATACCTTGGGGACAAGGTGGAAAAGGCAGTAATCACAGTGCCTGCATACTTCAATGACAACCAGCGGCAGGCGACAAAAGATGCCGGCGAGATTGCGGGTTTGGAAGTTGTTCGGATAATAAACGAGCCAACTGCCGCGTCATTGGCATACGGGCTTGACAAGTCAGGAATTGACCAAAGAATACTTGTGTTTGACTTGGGAGGCGGCACGCTGGACGTCACCATAATGGAATTCGGGAACGGAGTTTTCGAGGTGAAGAGCACATCTGGCGACACGCAGCTTGGCGGCACAGACATGGACACTGCCATTGTGGACCATCTTGTGGGCGTGTTCATGCGGGAGACCGGCATCGACATGCAAAGTGACAGGCAGGCAATGCAGAGGATGAAGGAAGCCGGGGAAAAGGCAAAAATCGAGCTATCTACCGTGCTTGAGAGCGAAATCAATTTGCCATTTTTATCTGCGGACAAGAGCGGGCCGAAGCACTTTGTGCACAAATTGTCACGCGCAAAGCTTGAGGAGATAGTGGACCCGATTGTGCAGCGGTGCAAGGCGCCTGTGGAGCGCGCGCTGTCGGATGCGAAGCTGACATCTCAGAACATAAACAAGGTGATAATGGTTGGCGGCCCGACGCGCATGCCAATCGTGCAGAAATTCGTAGAAGGCATGGTGGGCAAGAAAGCCGAGGGCGGCGTTGACCCCATGGAGTGCGTCGCGCTTGGCGCTGCAATACAGGCAGGCGTGCTTGCAGGGGAAGTGAAAGATATCCTGCTGCTGGATGTTACGCCACTGTCGCTTGGCATTGAGACGCTTGGGGGCGTCATGACAAAGCTCATTGAAAGAAATACCACCATCCCCACGAAGAAGAGCCAGATATTCTCAACAGCCTCAGACAGCCAGACGTCTGTTGAGATACATGTGCTGCAGGGCGAGCGGGCGATGGCAAAGGACAGCGTGGAACTTGGCAGGTTTTCACTTGTTGGCATACCGCCGGCGCCGCGCGGGATACCGCAAATAGAAGTGACGTTTGACATTGACGCAAACGGGCTGATACACGTGACAGCGCTTGACAAGGGCACTAACAAGGAGCAGAAGATGAAGATAGTGTCCCCGCACAAGATGGACAAGTCGGAAATAGAGAAATCCGTGCGGGATGCCGAGGCGCATGCGGAGGCTGACAAGAAATTGCGCGAGGAGGCAGAGGCGAAAAACGAGGCAGAGGCGCTTGTGTATGCGTCAGAGAAAACATTGAAGGAGAGCGGGGACAAGGTGCCTGCTGACAAAAAGGAAAAAGCGCAGCAAGCTATTGATGAGATGAAAGAGGCGCTCAAAGGCAATGACGCTGCCAAGATAAAATCCGCGCTTGAGAAGCTAAAAGATGCGATTCAGGAAGCGGGCGCGTCATTGTACTCGCAACAGGGCGGGAATGAAGGAGGCGCTGGCGGATCTGGAGGCAGCGGGCCGCAGGGCGGAAGCGGACCGGGCAGTGAAAGCGGATTTGGCAGCGGTTCCGGCGATGACGTGCATGATGCAAACTACAAGAAAGTATAGGGGGGGTGAAAAAATGGCTGAGAAAACGAAAAAGAAGGCTTCAAAGAAGAAGATGGGCTGCGGCTGCAGGTGCTGATTGAATGGCAACAAAGCGGGACTATTATGAGATACTTGGCGTGGGAAAGAGCGCAAGCAAGGACGAGATAAAGGCGGCATATCGCAAGCTTGCGATGCAATTCCATCCGGATCGGAACAAGGATGCTGGCGCAGAGGATAAGTTCAAGGAGATATCAGAGGCGTATGCGGTGCTGTCTGATGACGAGAAGAGAAAGACTTATGACGCATACGGGCATGCGGGCTTTGACCAGCGGTATTCGCAGGAGGACATTTTCAGGAATGCGGACTTTGGGGATTTGTTCCGCGAGTTCGGATTTTCATTTGGAGGCGGCGCAAGCCCGTTTGAGAACGCATTCTCCTCATTTTTCGGAGGCGGCGGGCGGCGGGGGGATTTTGGCGCGAGTTTGCGCTATGACATGGAATTATCACTTGAGGAAATCGGAAAGGGCGTAAAAAAGAGCATCTATATCGAGCATGCAAAGGAGTGCGGGCGATGCCATGGGAACGGCGCAGAGCCGGGCAGCAAGGTGGCGACATGCAGCGAGTGCAATGGCAGGGGCCAGGTGCAGCAGGTGCGCTCGATTGGAATCGGAAGGTTCGTGAGCGTCTCGCCATGCCGAAAATGCAAGGGCAGGGGGCAGGCAGCCGAGAAGGCGTGCAAGAGCTGCAACGGGGCAGGCAGGAGCCGGGAAATTGAGACTATTGAAGTGGAGATACCTGCAGGAGTTGAGGATGGCGGGAGGCTTCGGCTGCGCGGGCTTGGGGATTTTGGCAAAGACGGCGCAGGGGACTTGTATGTCATCGTGCACGAGGCAGAGCACAGGACATTCAAGCGGGACGGGCAGGATTTGCACATGGAAATAGCAATTACTTTTGCACAGGCGGCGCTTGGCGCGGAAATTGAGGTGCCAACATTATTTGGAAAGGCAAAGATGAGCGTGCCTGCAGGCACGCAGCCCGGGCAGGTGTTTCGGCTGCGGGGCGAGGGGCTGCCAAGCTACGGGCGCGGGGGAAAGGGCGACGAGTATGTCAAGGTGGATGTGGCAGTGCCAAAGAAGCTGAACGAGAAGCAGAAAAAGGCGTTAAGGGAAGCGTTTGGCGCAGAGAGGGATGAGCGGATGTTTGGGGTTTTCTAGCATGGGAAGGCTTGCCAAAATGCAGGAAGATGCGAACAGGGAATATTACACTAGGAAGGGTGGCAGGATTTATTCTGATTTTATCACTTATGCGAATTCTGATGGGAAAATAGCGGAATGCAATGCGATTGAGTTTTGCAAAAAGTTTGGCAAGAAAAAAAACAAGCGCGTGCTTGAAATTGGGGTTGGGAATGGGAATTTTGCAGCAGAGTTTTTGAAGAAAGCAAATGCTGTTGCGCCGGGAATGAAAATTGATTACACGCTTGCGGACATTTCGGAAAAGATGCTTTTTGCTGCGGAAAAAAGGCTGCAGAAAGGCGGATTTGCAGCGAAAACTATTCATTCAGACGCAACTAAGGTGGAGTTCGCTCATTCTTCCTTTGATTACGTTCGTTTGCAGGAGCTTCTGACCGATTTGCCGTCATCAATTTTTGTCCTGTGCGAAGGAAGAGTGTTTGAAGTCGCATATGGCAAGGACGGAGGGGCAAGCGGGCTTTGTTTTGTGGATGAGAAGACATCTGCGTTTGTTGAGCCTGTCCTTTCGCGCCTTGGCGAAAATTATTTCGTGCCATTCAATTTTGCTGCGTGCGAATTGGTTGTGAAATTATATGATGCAATTGCACCGGGCGGGTACGTGGATATTTTTGATTATGGGTTTGCAAATGCGGATGATTTGCTGCCTTATGACATGTGGAATCAGTCTATTGTGCGCGAGTATGGCGGGCAGCTTACCGTGGACTTGAACATTCCACTGCTTCTATCGTTTGCAAAATCCGCAGGGTTTGAAGCAGATGTGCAACTGCAGAAGGAGTATGTGGAGCGCGTGCTTGGGGAAAAAGTTATGGGTGTGCAAAAAAAGAATGGATTGCATTATATGACAAAGAAAGAGCTGGGCAAGGAAGGGGGAAAGAAAGAGAATTTGCTGGACAATTACGAGGAGGATGACGGATTTTATCATGTGAGGCTTGCAAAGAAAGGGTTATAATTTACGCCTTTGATTTTTCTGCCATAGGTGGTCATATGGATCGTATTGCGCTGATAGCAGGCGCCTGTGCCCTGGTTCTTCTGGCAGTGATAGGCTACTTTGAGCTTCAGAAAGCAGGTGCGCCGCAGATGCAGAATAATGTTCAGAGCGCCGGCAGGGATACAACTGCAAATGGCAGGGAGTTTGTAGCGGATAGGGGCACGCCCCAAAGCGATGTGGATATCCCTAAAAATGAAATTTTGAACCGGCAGGCAGGTTATGCAGAGCTGGCTGCAAAGCAGAAAAATGCCAGATGGGTTGGGGACTACAGATTCACAGTTGCCATTGCGGGAAAAGAAGAAAGTGCAGAGGTTACTCAGTACAGCATGAATGACAAGCAGAAAAGCAGGATAGATATGTTTGCATCAGGGAAAGAGGCTAGAGCGTATACACTTTCAGGCATTGCGTACGCATGCACAAAGGATGGAACCTCATGGAAGTGCCAGATACGCCAATCCAATACTGCGCCAGGCATGCCAGGCAGCACCGAGTCTTACGGAAAAATACTTGATGCCCACCCGCCATCACCAGATGGCACAATTGAACTTGCAGGTACAACTGCCCACTGCTTTTTGTTTGACAATATGCAAGATTACATCTTTGAAGCATCGGAAGCCGATGAGAAGACACAGCAGGGCATGTCAACCCGCAGCCAGATGAGCTTGAGAACCTGCTTGACGGACGATGGGATTCCACTTTATATGAAGACCGTAGTGCTTCTTGACGGAAAGGAAAGCATGCGCATGGAGATGGTTGCAAAAAGCTACGGCACATCCGTTTCGGAATCCGATTTTGAATTGCCGGCTTGAAGGAAGTGATGCCGAAGGCCACTTTCCTTGAAAATTACGAGGAGGATGATGGATTTTATCACGTTAGGCTAGTGAAGAAAAAATAAAGAAAAGAAGAAGGCGGTTTACCTGCAGTATGTGTAAAGGACTTCGGCATCGTGGGGCTCTCCGTTTTCGCTGTTTATGCGGAGAACGTGGATGAAGTAGTGCTTCTCCTGAAACAAAAGGCGATAGGTTAAACCCTCATTAACGCTTAATTGCGCGACTTGCTGGTTTCGGCGGTTGTAAATGCTGTAAGTTGCTATATATGTCCCGCCATATTCAGAGCGCCCAACTTGATCCAGCTGCATCCGAAGGCCACCTACTGTTCCAACCATTTCGTTTGCCACGTTCGTGTTCCAGACAGTCCTGCAAGCAGTTGCATCATCGAGCGTGTCCTGTGTTTCAACGCTCACAGGTGTCGCTTCTGTAATTTTCGCAAAGCCGATGCCAAGCAAGCCGACGATTGCGAGAATCGTCACTATTGCTATTGTTTTATTCAATAAATCACCAGATTTATTTTGCCATTAAGTTATATATAAGGGTAACTGATGCGAATATAATTTGGGCTTTTCTGCGGTTCAGTACTTCCGAAAGTAATTGAATCCGGTGCCTGAAAACCGGCCCGAAGACCGGATTTTTGATAAAATCTTCTGGCGGCAGCTTAGGCTGCCTCTCG
>JAGVIA010000068.1 GCA_020056305.1 archaeon
GGCGCAAAGCGCCCCGCGCCGCCGCTGGACACTATTTTTGGATGAAAAAGAAGAACGTGCGCGCTGTATCCCCCGCCTGAAGGCGGGAACGTGCGCTTCGCGCACGGATTTAGCGCGCAGGAATCATCTTAAAAAGCGCCGCAAGCCCCGGGATTGGATTTTTCTTGTCAATTTCGATGCCTGCCGTTTCACGGAGCAGCAGCTTGCCCTCGAGCTGCAGCGGAAGGTTTTGGATTGCGCGTGCGGCGATGATGTTTTCAGATGGATTTACGGAACGTACTTGCATAGGAGCTGGCTTGAGGATTGTGGTTTTCAGAATATCACCTTTTTATCGGGATAATTGGCGGCAGGCTTGCCTGAATAGGCCCGCAGTTCCAAAACTTTTATCTTTGCGAAAGCGTTGAAACAAGATTATCAGGCGCGCCCTTTGCAAGTTTTCGCAATTCTTTGAATAGCATGGGGTTCGGTTTGCTTTTCCCGTTTTCAATCCGGTTTATGGTGGCAAAACAAACATTTAGGAGAAAGCTGAACTCCTCCTGCGTCATGCCATAGCAAGTCCTCATGATAAGGCATGCCTCGCCAATTGATGAAATGGAACCGGCAGTAATGCGCAACCAGTCCGGTTTCACCCGCCTAAGCTCTTTTCTCCTTGCCTCAAGTTTGTGAAAAACAAACTCCTCCGCGGTTTTTCCGCGCCCCATTGCAATCGCATATTCCTTTTCCAGCGAAGAGAGCGCATTTTGAGCGGTCTTTGATGGGGTTGCGCGCCCGTTAACCCACCGGTTCGTCTCGGCGAATGTGACCCCCATAATATGCGCAAAATTCTCTTGCGTAACCCTTAGCTTGTCTTTTATCAAATTTCTAATCGCCATGGCATCCCACCTATTGCTTCTGCCGCGAATGCCACCCGTATTGATAGCAAATCTGGCGAATTCCGCTTTAGGGCGCCATTCTTTCACCAGAGGCCTCTGCGATGCCACGGGGACGATATGGAACATGTTTTGCATTTGAGACACCTAATAATGTTTTACTTTCTCAAGAGACGTGTATTATATGGCGACCAAATCATTTTAAAGCCATTCACACTAAATAACACAATGCAATCCATGCACCTGCTGGTGCAAGTTCGAAAAGCCTAACGGCTTTCCGATGCAATTTTTCCCGCATTTACCATTCTCTGGAATGGGAGGGGCATTCATGGTATCTAGAAAAAGCATAACAGACGCTATCACATCTGCGCTCGCGGACAAGGGCAAGCGCAAATTCTCACAGTCAATGGAAATGATAATGAATTTCCGCGGAGTGGATTTCACAAAGCCCGAGAACCGCCTGAACATGGACATCATCCTGCCAAAGGGGCGGGGCAAGAACGTAAAGGTGGTCGTGTTTGGCGAGGGGCAGGTGGCGCTCGAAGCAAAGAACGCGGGCGCTGATGAAGTCATTGACACTGCAGGCATTCCAAAGCTAAAGGAAGCAAAGGGCAAGCTAAAGGAGCTTGTCAAGTCCGCGGAATTCCTTGCGCAGCCAAGCCTCATGATTACAGTTGGTAAAAATCTTGGGCAGGTGCTCGGTGGCAAGGGAAAGCTTCCGCGCCCGATTGCGGATGCGAATGTCGCAAACGCGGTCAAGCAGGCGCGCTCGCGTGTCAGGCTGTCATCCAAGGGAAAATACCTGCCGGTTGCGCAGTGCGCGATTGGCAGCGAGACAATGGTTGCTGATGACATTGCTGAGAATTTTGAGACAGTGTATGATAAAGTGAAGGCAAGGTACATGGAGTTTGCGATAAAATCCGTATTTGTCAAGCTTTCGATGGGCAAGCCCGTCAAGGTTGAGCAGAAGTGATAATCATGGCAAAGCCAAAACAAGTAAAAGAAGCAAAATTGCGCCCGGGCGTGCAGAAAAAAGTAGAGCAGGTGCAAAAGCTCACTCTGTGGATGAATGGCTCGCCGGTTGTTGGCGTTGTGGATATCCGCCACCTGCCAGACAGGCTATTGCAGGCTGCAAGAAAGAGCCTGCGGGGCAAGGCGGACTTTGTGGTCATGAAAAACTCGGTCATTCGCAGGGCAATGGCTGCCGCGAACATGGCATCCATGGTTGAGAAACTTGATTTCCCGACAGCAGTTGTCATGACAAAGAGCATGTCGCCATATGGATTGTTCAAATTCTTCAAGGACAGCAGGGCAAAGGTCGCGGCAAAGCCGGGACAGATTGCGCCATTTGACATCATTGTGCACGAGGGCGACACGGATTTGCCGCCGGGGCCGGCATTGTCAGAGCTTAAGGGCGCTGGCATTAATGCGCAGATAAAGGCAGGCAAAATCATTATTGCAAAAGATTCTGTCGTTGCTAAAGCAGGCACAAAAATATCCGGCAATGTCTGCAAGGCATTGCAAAAGCTCAATGTGCTGCCCTTTGAGGCCGGCCTGAAAATGGCTTATGCGTACGAAGGCGGCATGATGTACCCGGCAGACGTGCTTGACATTGATGAGAAAGTGCTGTACTCGGACATGGCAACTTGTCTTGCGCAGGCACTAAACGTGTCAATAAACGCATCATACCCGACGTCACAGAATGCAGAACTCATACTTGCCAGTGCGATTTCGCAGGCGCGGAATCTTGCAATCAACGGCTCTGTCCCCTCGCCAGTCTCGGTCGAGGCGCTTCTGACAGGGGCTGTCGGCCTTGGGGAGGCTCTCTCCTCAAAGGTTGGAAGCACCGAGGCAATATCAAACCAGCAAGGTGATTCTACAAAAACTGCGTAGTGTTACGTAGCTGGTTTGATAGGTAGCAGTCGAGCAAAGCGAGACTGCTATAAAAACGCTTGATTAGGAGGTTATGCTATGAAAATTGACCCATATCTGCATGCTGCCCTTGTTCTCAAGGGAGCTGAGAAGGAAATCACTGCTGAGGGAATTACTGCAGTCCTGAAAGCTGCGGGAGTTCACGCTGATGATGCCAAGGCAAAAGTTCTTGCCGAGGCGGTAAAGGGCGTGGACTTCGCGGAGCTTCTTAAGGCTGCCGCAATGCCTGTTGCAGCTGCACCTGCTGCTGCGCCAGCACACGAGAAGAAGGAAGAGAAGAAAGAGGATCCGGGCAAGAAGGAGGAGGCAGCGGCAGAAGGCCTTGCTTCCCTGTTCGGCTAAGTTCTCTATTTTTTTCTTTTTCACTTTTTTTCTTCTTTTCTATTTTTAGGCAATGATAGCGGAAGCTAACCGTTTTTAATTACATTTTCCGATAAATAGCACAAGCCAGGTTGGCAGAGAGGCTATGCGGCTGCCTGCAGCCAATATCCCTTTTTCTTTAAGAAAGAAAAAGGGCTAATGGGTTCACCCCAAAAAGAAATTAGATGGCGAACCATTGCAGAAAGCAGCACAGGGGGGTTCGATTCCCTCACCTGGCTTCATTCGTTTTTTGAGTCGGAATAAGCCTGCTCCCTCTTTTATTTGGCTGCATATACCCATACCGTTATAAACGGTGTTTTCTAATAGTATCTCGTGGGTGGTTCCTGATGAGACGTCTTCTTCCAATTAGCTTACTTTTGCTGCTGTCAGTTTCATTTGCGGTTGTTGAAATTTCTGATTGCGGTAATTTGCTCACAGCCGATGAAACATATGTTCTCATAGATAATGTCGGTTCACCTGGGAATGATTGTTTTACAATTTATGCACCTAACATCACTCTCGATTGTCGAGGATTTTCGATTCTTGCAAACAACCGACAACATGGCGTTTATACAACGCAATTCAATTCTGTCATCAAAAACTGCCATATAACTGGATTTGAAGATTCGATACATATTGATGGGGCAGCCAAAAATGTATTAATCGAAAACAACACTTTAGATTCCCAAAATAAATATCTGCCCCCTGAAGGGGGCAGTTTTCCTATATGAAGGACACCAGACTCATTTGGTCAAAAGTCTTTTGCACCTCCACAACTGATGTGGAA
>JAGVIA010000086.1 GCA_020056305.1 archaeon
CCCCTGCTGGCAAGAAATCTTCTTTTGAGAATAAGACTGGGGCGCTTTCATCCAATGCCTGAAGGCATTGGGTTTCCCGCGCCTAGGCAACTAAAGCCCCGCCCAAGAGTCATCCAGACGCTAAATTCCCTCAAAAAGAAGCACCAGCTTGCAATAGTCACAGACGCACCCCGCGACAAGGCATGGCAGAGGCTCATTCTCTCAGGATTGGGCCATTATTTCCATCCAGTGGTGACCTACAATGACACTGGAGAGCGCAAGCCCTCCCAGAAGCCGTTTTTGCACGCGCTCTCAATGCTCAAAATGCAGCCAAAAGACGTTTTGTTTGTGGGCGACTTTCCGGAGCGCGACATATTGGGCGCGAAAAAGGCAGGAATGCACACCTGCCTTGCGAAATACGGGTGCCTGGAATACTCGCCTGAAACAGATGTGGCGGATTATACTATTGATAAGATTGAGGATTTGAAGAAAGTGATTGAGGAAATTGAGGGGGTCTAGTGCGCAAAAAGCCCGCCAACTGCAACATTCTAACTTGAATTTAGAAAAAAAGAGGAGAAGCTCAAACTTGCAAAGCGACCATGTCAAACCCCTCCCGCGTAACCGCTCACCTGCCCCTTCCGCTTACAGGCTCCTTGCCACCAGTGCTATTGCTCCCGCAACCACAAACAGGGTCAGAAGCCCACCAAAAAGGAGGTCCAACCCCAACTTCATTGTGTTTGACAGAAGCAACCCGGCAACGAGAATTCCCATCCCTCCGACCGCCGTTACTCCAAATATCTTCAGCAGTGACATTTCCGATTCACCTCCGCCGAAAAGGCATGGCAAATTCGCAGTTGAATCTTATATACTTTTGTATATACTTCAATTTTGGAGCAATATCTAAAGTTTAATAAATGTTTCATCCATAGTATCACCATGCGCGATGGTCTGCTGGGCTTGGTTGGAGAATCCAAGGCGCTTAATTCAAAGCTTTTTTCCCTTCCCCGCCTCTTAATCCTCTCAGCATTAGAGGAATTGCCGGAGGGCGAGGGTGCAACTTACCGTGAATTGAAGGCAAGCCTAGGGCTTGGTGACGGGGTTCTGTTTGCAAACCTCAATGTCTTGGCTGAAATGGGATATGTCAAACTGGAAACGGTAAAGGTAGGAAATGAAAAAATGACCAGCTATGCAGTAACAAATCAGGGAAGAGAAGAGTTCAGAATGGTAAAAATTTGGATGAAAAAATTGCTTGGGGGAGATGAGCATGGGAAACCTGCCTAAAGTTATTGCATGTCTCAAGAAACTAGGATATGCTCCGAAGATGGATGATTTTCAGAGCAAACTAATTGTCCAGAAAGTTGTTTATCTTCTTCAGTCAATGGGGATAAAATCCGGCTTTTCGTATAGCCTTTATGTTAGAGGCACTTATTCGCCTGACCTGACCCGCGATCTTTATGAACACCGGGCCGATGCCGAATCCCTGAAGAGCAATGAAAAGCTCACGGAACAGGAGAATAAGAAAATAGAAGAATTCAACGAAGTAATGCAGCAGCGGCTCACCCCGTCAATTTTGGAGATTGCCGCAGCATACGCATATCTTGCCTATGAGCAAAAGATGCCAAGCAAGGGGGCCCGAATAAAACTCAAGGAGATTAAGCCATATTTTTCTGAAACGGAATACACGATAGGAATCAATCGTGCTAAGGAACTAATTTTCAAACCAACCGAAGAGGATTTGCGAAAGCTAAGGGAAGAGATGAAAGGTTGGGACGCAGCAACTGATGAAGATAGCAAAAAGTTGGTCTAATGCTTCATGGCGCTTCAAAAGGGGACGTTTGGCTTGTAGATTTGCCGGAAGGAGTAGGGCACGAGCAGAAAGGAAAACGGCCGGCTGTTGTCATAGTCCACATAAAGCAAAATTCAGTGGTTGTTGTAATTCCCATTACCGGCGGACTTGCAAACGATAGGTTCAGCTATACCCACTGCATCGAACCATCGATGGAGAACGGGTTGTCTGATGAAAGCGTTGCGCTCGTATTTCAGATTAGGGCACTCGATCCACAGCGCTTCATACAAAGGAAAGGCAAACTCGGCAAGAAAGACATGGACGAGATAGATTCGCTGCTGTTGGACATGCTTCAGTTGAAAAAATAAATGAACAAAAGGTGTTTCCTATGGTCTCTCTAACCTTCTTCGGCGGCATTGACGAAATAGGCGGCAACAAGATACTGATAGAGGACAAAAAGACAAGGGTTTTCCTGGATTTCGGGCAGTCTTTCACGCTTTTGGACGGGTTTTTCGTGGACTGGCTCGCCCCAAGGGACAGGTTTGGCCTAAGGGACTATTTTGCGCTGCGCCTGATGCCAAAGACAAGGGGATTGTACAATGAGGCTGCCGTAGCGGGCACGAATCTCCAGTATTGCGAGCCGGAATTCGACGCGGTGTTCATATCGCACGCGCACGCAGACCACACGGCGCATCTGCGGTATCTGGACCCAAGAATACCCCTTTACATGGGAGAGTGCGCAAAAAGCATCCTGCACTCGGTGCAGGAGACCTCCCCAACCCAGAAGTTTTTCAATGAGGAGGCAAAAGAGAAGAAAGACGGCACGCAGGAAGAGCCAAATGACATACGGGCATTTAGAACAGGCAAGGAAATCACTGTGGGCAGCATGAAGGTGACCCCGGTGCACGTGGACCACTCGGTGCCCGGCGCATACGGCTTTCTTGTGGAGACAAGCGAGGGCGCAATAGCATACACCGGCGATTTTAGGATGCATGGCAACAAGCCCCAGCTCACTGGGGATTTCATCAGGGAGGCAAAAGCGTTCGAGCCTGAGGCGCTCATAATAGAGGGCACGCGCGTTGGCGGGGATGGCAGGCGCAAGAACCACACCGAGGAGTTTGTGAGGCAGGAGAGCGGCAAGGTAATAGCAGGCGCAAAGGGGCCGGCATTGGCAATGCGCTACCCCAAGGACATTGACAGGTTCATGTCGTTTTATCGGATAGCAAAGCAGACTGGCAGGGCACTTGTAATCAGCATGAAGACAGCGCACCTGCTAAACAGCTTGGCAGATGATGAGTCGCTCGGGCTGCCAAAGCCTGAAAAGGACAAAAATATCGAAATTTACGCAAGGGAAATGAAAACCTACAAAAAGTGGGAGAAGGACATGCTGGAAAAGTGCGTGGATTCGAAATGGGCCAAGGAGAACCAAAAGGGCATAATTTGGGAGCTTGAGTTCGCAAGCCTCGCCGAGCTTGTGGACGTGGAGCCCAAATCGGGCGTGTGCATACACTCCATGAGCGAGCCTTTCGAGGAGGACCCGCTCTCGCAGCTCCAGGACAATGTGCTGCAGAACTGGCTGGCTGAATTTGGCATGCCATACCATCAGCTGCACGCCTCCGGCCATGCATCTGGCGAGGAAGTGTTCCAAATAATCAAGGAAATAGCGCCAAAGAGGCTGTTTCCGGTGCACACGCATGGGAG
Organism: archaeon; assembly: GCA_020056305.1. Lineage (GTDB taxonomy): Archaea > Micrarchaeota > Micrarchaeia > Anstonellales > Anstonellaceae > JAGVIA01. Next base: position 3,467 of record JAGVIA010000086.1, read on the forward strand.
TGGGGATTTCCCCAAGCATGTCAAAGTGCAAAAAGGGAAGAAGATTGAAATATAGGGAGCGGAGCAAATGCAGATTCGAACAATTTATCTTTGCTTATTTGACAGTTTGAACAATTCTTCCAAGTAACTCTTGCCAGTGCGTATCATTTTTAGCAAATCTGAGTAAGTCTGCGCTATGGGAGCCATGCTTTCATCAAACTTTCTTATGAGGGAGTCTACCTGCTGCCCTTTTCCATACCAGTCGGAAGCTGGCATTCCAACTCCCTTTAATGCACCATTTAGCACGCTTCCGTAATTCCATTTGGCTATCATGGACAGGAACCTGCCAAAGTCGAAGTCAAGCATCGAGAGCGCAAGGTCCCTGCTCCCGTCCCTAACATCCTCAAGCCCAATTATCCGTTTTGCTTCTTCGGTGCTGACAAGCTGCATGTTCGAAAGGCTGACAGGGGCCAAAAAAGCGGCGCGGCACTCTGAGATAAGTGGCCATTCTTTTGACACAGGATCAAATGGGGAAATATTGGGCGTGGAGAGCATTTCAAAAGGAACATCTTGGCTTCCGGTGCCGCCGGGATGGATGCGCAAGAGCACTCCCCCTAGGCGGACTTCAATCCCGTCTTTTTCAAGGCGCTCTCCAAATGTTTCATGGGTGTCTACGACGCCTTTTGCCACTTTCTCTATAATCTGGCGCACGGCCAGCATTTTCAGATAATATTTCGCAAGCGCAGAGGTTGCGGTAAGGTGGGCTGCGGTTGTAGGCGATCTCTCCGTTATTATAAGACTCTTGCTTAGCCCCCGGGTCGTGCCACTGACATTGTGAGAGAGATTTGCATTTACCAGAATCACACCATCCTCGCCCGGAAGCGACTGAAAAAGGAATGGGCCCCTTTCAGCAAAATCGAAAAGGCAGCCGGTTTTTGAGGAGAACGTGGAGATGGCGTTATCTTCTCCGGCAAGCTGAACGCCTGTTTCCGCGAGTGGTTGGCCGCCTCTCAGATGGAACACCCTTGCTCCGATCTCACTTCCATTTGGAGAGCGAAGCTGGGAAAAACGGGTTTCTAAGTTTGAGCCTTTAGGAACTTGAATGCCCAACCCTCTCCCGTGCAAGGTAAGCTCTATGCTCCTATGATTCATGTTATTGTTAATGGATTTTTGAGCTTATAAACATATCCTATAGCGGCATGCGGCAATGCAGGAGATATTCGAAATAATCGGGGAAATAGATGCAAAGAAGCTTGCGCCGGTGCACACGCACGGCAGCCGGGATTCCCCCAAGCATGTGACCGAGGTGTGCGGGCATTTTTTCGCTCACACCCGACCGATTTGTCGGCGAACCGGCAAATGGTCCATTTTTGCCGAAGGCAAAAATCGGAGGAGTGGTAAACGGGAAGAGGATTGAGGTTTAGGAGAAAAGAGGGGAGATTTATTTCCGCTCTATTGCTTCGGTTGGCAGTGGCGTTTCCCCTTCCGGAACGTGCCTTTGTACATAGGTTTCATTTTTCCCAAGCGGAGGGAATCCAGCCCCTTTTGCCTTGGCTAATGCTGAAGGGGTTGCATGGTGCCCTTCCGGTAGCCGCCGTATGTGGTCTATGATAGGATGGTCCCTTACTGATGCCCGCTCTGCAGTAATCTGCCTGTCCTCTTCTTCCTCACTTCGTAATCCCTCCTCCAATCCTTGAATGCTTTCTTCTGACCTGATAAGGAAAAGTCTTGGCATTATCAAGCGGGAAATTTGCGGCGCTTTTATCTTCTTTTTTTCTGCGCCGCCATCTTTCCGCGCCCTGAATACGGTTGGAAGATGCTCAAGAGTGCTGCTGACTGAGATTGGCACGAGCAGGTCGAACAGCCTTAGCATGTGCAGGAAGCGCATGACCTCGTATTCTGTCTCTTTCCCTGCAGATGCGTAAAGATTCCTGACGGGTGCCATTCCAAAGGGAGTATCCCCAAGCTGGAACTCGCCATTCGGGTCCATGTTCCAATACGTGTATCTCCGGAACCCAAGGTTGATGCACGATGTGCGGTAATCCCCAATTGTCTCGACCGCCTCTTCTACTTTTAGGTTTTTTATCCATTTTCTGGCAGCAAGGTAAACTTGGAGGAGGGGCGTTCCGCCAAGGTAAGTCTCGCTTAGCGGATAGTCCCTCGGGTCCAGAAATATCCACGCATCATCCTTGGAGTGGGTAACCCCGTCGCGCCAGAAGCAACTTTTTATCCCGTATCTCCTGAGCCGGGCCATGTTCTCCATAAGCTGGCGGGTTGCTGCATTTATATCCGGTACAGCCGCCCTAAGCGCATCGATTTCGCTTCCCGCATTATCCAGCTCCAGCCAGTTAGCATGGAACAAAGTTTCCAGCTTGTTGTGCGCATGCTCTTTGAAAACTATGGCCCCCCTATATTGCCATGCAAGCGGATGGTGCTTTTGCCCCTCTAAATCATCCAAAAATCTATTCATGTGTTGAATGCTTTCCGGAGTAAGATCCAAATCATTGACAGCCACGACCGCCAGCGTCCTTATCAGCATGTCGCTCACTGTGGCAGTCCCATCCAAGCCCACGGCGCGGACTGCGGCAGAATCAATCCCTTCCGCTATTTCCCTGAAAGTGTCAAACGCGCGCTCCGCAGGCCTGTTCCCAATCGTGCTTTTGTGGATAACAGTAGCCCTTTTCACAATTTCCTGCATCAGGCCTTCTGTGAGAATGCGGTTTCGCCTGAAAAAAATAGTCAGGTCTCTTCCAAGTACGCTGTTTGCAAACTTTTCTGAGCCGCTCGAAGGCCTGAACTCTTGCCTCCCCGCCATATGGTAAGATATGGATACAAGTATATTTAAGCCTAAAGCGATTGCTCCGATTCATGCGGAAAAAGCGGGAATGCGGGGCGGAAGCTCCTTGTTTGAAGCCGTATTTTGCATTTGCAGCCTTTCTTCTTGGGATGATGCGTGGTCGAAAAGACTTATAAATGGAAATAGATAGATACCTGCGCTATTTGCAGGATGATGCTTCGCGCGCAAAAACTGGTGATTGGCATGAATGATAGAAAGATGAATGATAGACAGATCGGCGCATGCGGTGTAATCGGCGTCGGCGCAGTTATTTTGGCTGTCGGAGCCGCTGGCCTGATTGGAAACTTTAGCACAGGGCTTGCGAGTCTTGGCGTTCCTCTAATTGTTATGGGAACCGGGCTGGCTTTGGCTGGAGCATCATTGATAATGGAGGAATTGGAGCATAGCACGTTGAAGCGCCTGCATATGGTTAGGCTGCGTTATGGCAGGTTCAGGCAGATTCCGTTCGCCGCAGGCATGGCAAGCTTTTTCGTTGGCATCGTGCTTGCGAGCCTGGCACTAGGACAGATGTGGAAAGCGCAGGAGACGCAATCCCCCAGGCCAAGCATGGAACAGGTAACCCCGAACAAAATCGAGCAGGAAATGCCGCAGAAGAAGGAAAAATTGCGGGAGGAAAAAAAGGGCAACGCGCAAAATGGTGGTATAAGGCTGGCCATGCCGGGAAAGCCATCGATAACCAATGAGCGCGTAAGAACTGCTGCACTCATGATTAAAGCAAGGATGGCACAGAGGGATATGTTCAGCCGCGGAGTTGCAAATCTTCCAAATGTCCGGATTCGCGCGTAAAAGCCGGGAATGTAGAAAATATTTGCAATAATTGGGGAAATAGGGCCAAAGAGGCTGTTTCCGGTGCACACACATGACAGCCGGGATTTCCCCAAGCATGTGAAAGTGGTGAAAGGGAAGAAAGTGGAATTGTAAGCCAAGGCTTCAAAATTTAGCACCGGCAAGGTGGCTTGCGCCTGCTTAAATATCAAGTATTTCTATCCCGTACTGTAGAAGCAGGATTTACAAAGGTATATAAATTAGTTATGAACTAATAAGTAATTGTGATTAATATGTCAAAACAAACCCAAATGATGAAATTCGAGCACATGCCCACCCTAAACACTGTGCTCATGGTTGAGGAAACCCTCCAGAAAGCCAAGGAAAGCGCAATCAGCGTCGCGGAACTAAAGCGCAACCTTCCAAAGCAGGTGAACCACAACACGCTCAAAGTCATCCTCAATTACCTGGAGCAGAGCAACAAGATAGCGGTAAGCATGTCTGGCATAACCTGGATACACAATGCAAACCCGAACCTGAGAAGGGCGATTGAGCGGGGCCCGTCGATATGAAAAATCAACTATTTCGAAAGCAGTGCAACCAGTTTTTTTACCAACTCTGCAAGCTTCTCTTCCTTTACTGCTCCAAGCTTTTTCTCGAAAATGCGCACGGGATAGCGGGCAATCGCGTCATAACGCACTGCTGAGGCGTCAACAAGCCGGTTTGCTTCCATGTCATGCGAATAATCCAGCATAAGGCTGCATTCATGCCGAACATCTGTGGTGATGTGCATGCAAATCACTTCCTCGCTATTGGAATTGTACTTGTTGTTTGAAACAATCAGCACCGGGCGCTTATGCTCCGTTCCATCAGCGGACCAGCGGGCGCTTTTTGCAAGCCAGATTGAGCCGCGCGTAAAATCAGTCATCGAATCACTCTAGTATTTATCCCAGGCAGCATCTTCTTTGGGGTCTTCCCAGATGTCGCGGTTTGCATTTTTTGCAATGAACGTGCCGATCCGCTCACGCTCCTGCCCGAGTTTTAGAAGGCCCATGCGTATCACTTCTGCCTTGGAAGTTGCAAGGCCGTTTCGAATGTACCATGCCACTATGTTCTCAAGCTCGCCTTCAAGGGCAAAATTCACTATTGGCACACAATCACCGTGTGCTATTTGTGTGTTTAACATATTTATACCTATCTTTTCGAACCTTTAGGCTTGCCTTTTTGCCTGATAATATTCTTACCAACTAAACGAAATATGGTCCCAGTCCGAAACTGACCAGTAAGGTCTTCCAATACCATTTTCTTATCTTCCGGAATCTGTTTCCAGTCAACGTAAGCAGTCCCCTGGCGGCCTAATATATTCCCATAAATCTCGCAGAGGACAAGGCAAGTCCCAGAGTCTTTTGCCGGCAATTCCACAAGCCCGAAATACCAGCCATCCAATTTTTTCATATCGAAGAAGATGCTGCCGGCGTATTTAAGCGCCCGGAAAGTACCTTGCCGATGGATTCGGAAAGCCGGGAATGTGGAAAAGGCTAATGTAACGGTGGAAAGGAAAAATAGCTATTTCGGCTCCTGCCTTTTGATAGATTTTATCCTATCGAATCCCTTATCGTAACTGCAAATTGTTGAAACGCCGGCCACTTTCATTGCTGCAGCATGGAACGCATCGGACGCCTCAAGCCCTTCTTTCATGTAAGAAATCGAATTGCTAATGACCTTGTCATCAATCGGCATTATCGAAAGATGCGAGTACGAAAGAAGAATCCGATACGCCTTTTCCACCTGCCCGAATCCGCGTATTTCATTGAGTTTGTAGAACACTTCGTTTATCACAAGCGCGCTGGTGATTGCGTTTTGCTCGCCTTTTGCTATTTTTCCCAGAAATGCCCTTGCGGCAATGCCTGGCGCCTGCGAATCAAGAAAAGCCGAAATGAAAACATTCGAATCAATAAACATCCTTCATCAGCTCGTCATGCTTTTTCTTATCCAGCTTCCTCATCAGCCTATCAAGCTCTTTTGTAGTGTAAATCGCATTTTCCGCCCTGAATTTGTCCAACTCCTCAATAGGGTCGAAACGCTCAAGGATTATTTTTCCGTTCTCCACAGTTGCACTCAGGTTGGTGCCCGGAGTAATCTTCAGCATGTCGCGGATGTACTTTGGGATGACAATCTGGCCGCGCTCGTAAACCTCAACCATTGGCTTCACCATTTCATACTGGGTAGTATGAAATATATAATCCTTCCCAAAGCAGGAAGGCGGAAAGGCAAGCCCCGACCCGGTCTTCTGCATCTATCCCACGTCCCAAACTATCTTATTTTTCCCATGTTTTTTGAAGGCTTTCCCATAACAATCGTCGCAGATGTCAAATTCATGCTCGCGCAAGGCATTTTTGCTGCCAAAGCCAAAACTAATTCTTCCTCTCCCGCCCTTGAAGAAGCAACCTTTGTCACTTTTCTTGCCGCACCAGTCACAGGTGTGTTTACCAGAATTTTCATTCTTCTTCATGCTTGTTCTGTCCAGTTTTGCGCCTTAAATATGTTCGGAGGGCACCTTGCCGGTGCCATATATTCTTTTACAACAAAAGAAGAAACAGAGAAGTCAAATATGTTTAGGGAATGCGCAAAGGAACCCTATCTGGCAGCTTTCTTATTCTGCTTATCTCAAATAAATATCTGCCCCCTGAAGGGGGCAGTTTTCCTATATGAAGGACACCAGACTCATTTGGTCAAAAGTCTTTTGCACCTCCACAACTGATGTGGAA
>JAGVIA010000021.1 GCA_020056305.1 archaeon
ATTTTTAGATGAAAAAGAAGAATGTGCGCGCTGTATCCCCCGCCTGAAGGCGGGAACGTGCGCTTCGCGCACGGATTTAGCGCGCAGGAATCATCTTAAGCGCTCACCATACCAGCCCACATGACCACCTTTGATGCAAATACCAAGTTATCCTAAATTGTTTTGGACTTATCAGGTTATTATCCGTTCACCTTTGTTGTCGAGCAAACAAATAAAAGGAGTGCAAGAATTGTTTTTCACGGTGGTTCTAATGAAGGCAAAGACGTTCGCATTCGCCGCATTGGCATTGGTCGCATTCGCATTTTCGCAGTCGCTTCTAAGCACGGTGAATTTTGGCGCATCCGAGTTCTGCAAAAGCGTCATGAACCTAATTCCGCTTGTCTCCATGCTCATGATAGTGATTGCGGGCGTGGTATATGGATTGGGGCAGATGATGGGCGCGGAGACAAGAGCGAGAGCAAATGTCTGGGCGACTGCGTGCCTTGGAGGCGCGCTTATTGCAGTGCTCATTGTGGTTGTGTCAAAGCCCGTGCTGCAGGCGATATATTCCGGGCAGGGCATCATAGAATGCTAAACCGAAACATACAGATATAAGCAATAACAGCGTTTATTTTTGGGGGGCGATATCGATGAAGGAGATACGCGTCGTCATGGAAAACAAGGTGGGCGCACTGGCGTCCCTGTGCCGCAAGCTTGGCGGAAGCGGCATCAACATCGAATCCATTGTCGCATACGAGCAGGACGGGCACGGGATTGCAAGGCTGATTACGGCAGACGTGGAAAGCACTGTTGAGCTCCTAAAGAAAGGCAGGTATGATTTCACGGCCCTTGACATCATGACGCACAAGATAAACGACACCCCGGGCGAGCTTGCAAAGGTGGCAGACAGGCTGGCAAACCACAGCGTGAACATTGAGTCGCTCTACATTGTCGGCAAGAGCAAGGGAGTAGTCGAGCTTGCGCTAAAGGTGGATTCTGAGAAGAATGCGAAGCTTGCGCTTGGGGCAAAGTAGCCTCTTTTTTCCCCTCTATCGCACGCCCTTGCCCTACTTTTATATTCCTTGTCTTCAAAGGCACAGGATATGGCAGTCAAAATTTGCGAAATAAAAAAAGTGGATCTCAAAAAGCCCGTTCTTATTGAGGGGTTTCCGGGCCTGGGGCTCGTTGGCACAATTGCGGCATCTTACATCGTGGAAAAGCTCAAGATGGAGCAGGTGGGCTACATACGCTCGGAACAGTTCCCGCCATTGGCTGCGGTGCATAATTACCTGCCGCACTTCCCTGTGAGAATATACGCAAGCAAGAAGCACAATATCATTGTGCTGCTCTCGGAGTTCATCGTGCCGATGGGCGTGGTGGGCGAGCTTGCCGATGCCATTTACGACTATGCCAAGACAAAGAAAGTGAGCAAGATAATTTCGCTTGGCGGCATTACCATAAAGGGCGAGCAGGACGAGGTATACACCATTGCCTCTGAGCAGAAGCTGCTTGACTCGCTTAAGAAAATCAAGTCAACGCACCCGATTAAGGAGGGCGCGACAACTGGTGTTACTGCAGTATTGCTATCACGGGGCGCAATTGAAGGCTTGCCAGTCATCTCATTTTTGGCAGAGGCGCACAGGGAGTACATGGACCCCAAAGCCGCTGGCATGGTGCTAAACGTGCTAAAGAGCGTCGTGAAGCTCCCGCTTGACACTGCAGACCTTGACAAGGAGGCAGTGGAAATAGAGGCTAAGATGAAGGAGCTCATGGGCAAGGCAAAGGACGCGCACTCTCATTACAAGGAGGCTGAGAGCGAGCAGGCGCTGCATTCTGGCGGAATGTACGGCTAGATGTTGCTTTTTCATCTTATTTTCTGCGCATTAGCGGCTGCTTCGAACAATTGGCTGCTAGCTCTCCTTTTTATTTTTTCAACTCCCTTCCCATGCCATGAAATGCGGCATTGAAATCCACCAGAGGCTTGCAACCCATAAGCTCTTTTGCAATTGCCCGTCTGAGGTTTTGCAGCCATCTGAGCAGACTGTCAAATTCTCAAGGCGCCTGCACGAGGTCAAATCCGAGCTTGGCAAGCGGGACAGCGCTGCAATGGCAGAGGCGAAAAAGAATCTCAAATACCTTTATACAACGCAACCGGAGAGCGGATGCCTTGTGGAGGCTGATGAGGAGCCGCCGCACCCCATGAATGCGGAAGCACTGGAAATTGTGCTGGGAGTGTGCCAGATGCTAGGCTCAAATCACGTTGATGAAGTGCAGGTAATGCGCAAAATAGTGATTGACGGGAGCAATACCGCCGGCTTCCAGAGGACCGCCATTGTAGGGATTGGGGGAAGCATTGAGAGCAGCGCGGGAAAAGTGGGCATACTGGCAGTGTGCATCGAGGAAGAAAGCGCTGGAATTGAGAGCAAGGAGGGCAACAAGGGCAATTTCCTGCTTGACAGGCTTGGAATACCGCTTGTGGAGATTGCGACTGCGCCGGACATAAAGAGCCCGGAGCATGCGCAGGAAGTTGCAGAGAAGATTGGCATGACATTGCGCATGAGCGGCGCAGTGCTGCGCGGCATCGGGACAATCCGCCAAGACGTGAACATTTCTATTGAAGGCGGGGCGCGCGTGGAGATAAAGGGCTTGCAGGAGCTGGGTCTAGTTTCCAAGCTTGTTGCACTTGAGGTGCAGAGGCAGGAGAAGCTGCTCTCAGTGATGGCAGAGGCGAAAAACAGGTTCGGCGGGCAGGTGCAAATTGAAGAAAAAGTTTTTGATTTGACGGATATATTTTCGGAAACAGAGTGCAAGCTTGCAAAATCCACAATTGATGCGGGCGGGAAAGTGATGGGCATTGCAGTGCCAAAGCATGCGGGCTTGCTTGGAACCGAACTCTACCCCAAGAGAAGGTATGGGAGCGAGGTGTCTGATTATGCGAAGATGGCAGGCGTACTCGGCATCATCCACTCTGATGAGGACATGGGGAAATACAAAATTTCAGAGGACGAGACAGCGGAAATATGCGCCGCAATGGGCGTCGGGAAGCAGGATGCGTTCATACTTGTTGCTGATAGGGAAGAAAAGGCGCGGGATGCGCTCCTCTTTTGCATTGAGAGGCTTAACATGGCGCATCTTCCTGAGGAAACAAGGAAGGCGGATATTGAGGGCGGCTCTTCTTTCATGAGGCCGCTTCCCGGCTCTGCAAGAATGTATCCGGAAACAGACATCCCGCCAGTGCGCATAACGCCTGCGATGCTAAAGGAGGCAAAGAAATACAGCGGGGAAGGGCTTGAGGAAAAAAAGGGGAAGCTTGCGCAATTGCTGAACGAGCAGATGGCAGAGCGGATGCTAAAATCAAGGAATTTGCAATTGTTTGAAAGATTGCTTGCAAGCAAGGCAGAGCCGATGGTCATTGCAACGGCTCTTGAGGAGACGATGACAAGCCTGCGACGGGATGGTATGAGCGTGGATGCAGTGGATGAGAAGCGGCTCTACGAGATGTTCGAATTGCTATCTGATGGCATATTTGTGAAGGCGGCAATTTCGCCTATTCTTACAGAGATGGCGGCAAGCGGGTGCGCTGCGATTGATGCTGTTGGGAAGCTTGGGCTGCAGAGGATAAGCGGGAAGGAATTGCAGAAAATAGTAGAGGAGAATGCACATGACATGCAAAAGATAATGGGCGCTTACAGATTGAGAGTGGATGCTGCAGATGTTGCAAAAATATTAAAGAAGAAATAGCTTGGGATGGGTCAGGCTCGGCACAACCATTTTAAACAAGTTCCACGAAAGTGATTCAGTGATAACATGATGGAGCAAGCGCCCCGAGTTACAATAAGATTTTATGATAAATTTGTTACAAGGCGCGAAGGTAGAAGGGGGGCAGTGGGCAGCTGCGAGTGGTACACGGCCCTTGGCAGAAAGACCCCGCTGCACACCTTGCCTGGTATCGATGGAAAAAGCTATCTTTGTGTAATGCGGGATGGGAAAGTAATCCATGTCATCGGCGAAATATTGCGCGAGGGACGTTTTGTGCACAACAAGCCGGAAGAGGTTTTTGGGGGATTTTTCTTGGGCAGCGTGCTTGGAAGACAGCCTGTTCAGCGGGCGGACCCGGCAAAAGGCGAGCGGGAATTGATTTTTGATTTTAAGGACAGGGGAGTCCGGTTCGTTGACTATCCTGCTGCTTACACCGGAAGCAGCAGGGGCGAAGATACGTACATAGTCTACAGGCGCCTTCCGTTGCATGAAATGACTGCAATGGTGCCATTGGTCGAAGCAGGCCTGGCAGCGTGGCGCGCTCGCCCAGCAAGCTCAATAATCGACTAGAGTATTCTCGCCGGTTCGGCGGAATGCGTGTGGCTATGACAAACTAAATCATTCCGGGAACAAATACTTCTGGTTGTCCTGGAACTTCTTTTTTCCATACCACCAGATTTCAAGCAAATCACGGCTGGTTTTGAGGTGTATGCGCTCCGGTGAGTGCACCTCAAGCGTGATTGTGCCGTCGTAAAATGACTTGAGCTTGCCCACGATTTTCTTTGTGCCAAGCTTGCCTGCGCCAAGGGGAAGGTGGTCGTCGTTCTTGCCCATGTTGTCATGCAGATGCACATGCTTGATGCGGGATTTGAATGCTGAAATGAACGCATCCACTCCCTCGCTTCCTGCAGTGCTTGCATGCCCCACATCCAGAGTCATGCCGATTTTGCATTTTGAGAAAAGGTGCTTGAAATCAGCAATGGCAAATGCCCTGCCCTCGAAATTCTCCAAGAGAAGCTCGCTTCCGCCAGCCTTTGCGAATTCGTAGAGTGAGATGACCTTGGCAATGCTGTTTGTTGCCATTTCTTCCCTTGTGATTGATAAATTCGGCAAAAATTCAGGGTGAAGCGTGATTTTCTTTGCACCCATTTCACACGCAAGGGAGATTGCGTCATGAAATTCGACGTCTATTGCTTTCTGGATGCGGGGGTAGGGGTGCGCCAAGTTGAAATACCAGGGCAGGTGCGCGATTATGCCAAAATTATACGAGGCAAGCGCATCTAGGAGCTTCTTTTTCTTTGCTGCAACCTTTTCCGGCGTTGCCATGGGCGCCTCTATGGTGAGCTCAAGGTAATCGAAAGACATGTCGCCGAAGAGGTTTACCTCGCTTAGGAGCTCCCGGTGCGGGTTGTTCATTGCGCCAATTATCATACGTGGAAAATTGGATGATGCGCTTTATATTAGCTGTTGCACGGCGTATTTCTTTCCCGCGATCACTACTGAGGGGCCCTCGTTCACAAAGAAGGTGGAGCCGCGCACGCGCACAGATGGTATCCTCTCGTAGTGCAAGTAGAGCTTGCTGCCCATTTTGCACAGGATTGGGCTTGCTGTGCGCTTCTCGGGTGCATCCATTGTCATTACCTACCATTTATTATCACATCAGAGGTTTATAAATGTTGTGGTAGAAAGATATGATAGATGATATGAGGGTAAGAAGTTGCGGTAAAATAACAACTAGGTTGGTAGCACGACAGTAGCAATCATTCCCCGAGGGAACATTTCTCCGATAACTTGCATAGTTGCGCGGACTTCCACGGCCAGGGAAACCGGGAGCCCGGCTGCTTTTTCTCCAATACCAGAAGCTTTACGCGCAAGGGTTGGAACCTGCTACCAAAATGGAGATTTCCAGACGCTTATGGCAGGCGGGCCGATTCCGGATTTTAAGGTGCTTGTTAATGGAGTTGCAAATGAGAATGCAGCAGGAGATGCCGCACAAGTTTTCATCAACAGGGCATGTGCGCTGGCACTCACTAAGCCCGACGGATGGGGGAGAAAGATTTTGGAAGTGAATGACCCACGCCTGAAGGCGTGGGCTTCTTGATGTGAAGGCTCAGCAGAAAGAAACCAAGCGCATCTGCTCTGCCTCAACTTTTGCTTCTCTG
>JAGVIA010000012.1 GCA_020056305.1 archaeon
CTCTCTTTTAGCTAAGACGCATTCATAAAAGAAACGATGTCGCGGTCAGCCGGCCCGTTTTTATTATCCGAGGGAGTGCGAGTGGCTTGCTCAAATGCGCTAATAGTCTCTTTGCCCTTAGGGTCATTTGAGAATGCAAATCTGCCCATTGCCGAGAGAATGGCAGAAGAATAAACGACCAAAATGGCGATTTGGAAGGCGTGCCCGAGCCTCTCAACTGCCCTTGAGCCCAATGCGCCATCCACTCTCTCCCCGAATCTCGCAAATGCCTCGCGTATGCGGGCGCCAATCGGTTTTCTCTCTATGGCGAATTGCGGCTGCGTTTCCGCGGCTTTGCCATACGCGCCTACTGCAGCGGGATTTATTCCGAAAGCCTTTCTTAGCGCATCCATATACGCTCCGAGTATGGGCGCAGCAAGCGGAGAATACGCGACGAATATGAGCGTGCCAACCAGTGCCTTTTCCAGGTTGATCCTTCCTTCCTGGATAAGGCTTCCAAGCATGTTGGAAGCAGTGTATACTGGGGTTCTGAAAGGAATGTATGCGATCAATTCTGTAAAGTATTTCTTTATCTTGCCGCTTTTTTCCGTGGTTCCAAAAGCCCGATACACTTGCTCTCTCCATTTCCCGTACAACTTGCCAAGCACTGTGCTGTTGGCCGCGACAGAAAGCGACCGTGCAAAAATTATCCCGTTCAGTTTCAGGCCGGTTATGATGTCAATCGCCGCGCCGACGATTACATAATAAGAAATGATTGCACTCTTGTCCACGCGGGCAACTTTTGCATCTGAAATTCTCGATTTTTCCTCTATTAAGGGGGATTGAGCATGCAGGGGATTTGTCACTTCTGCAGCTTTCTGCTGCTTTGCACATTCAAGCCGGTCTTTCCATTTTGCAAATGCCCCTGAAAATAGGCCCCGCTTGACAGTAACCTTAGCATCCGGATTATGGGGCTCTCTTTCAATGTGCTTGAACATACGCCGACCCGGATATTATCTATGTGGTATTATTTATAAATATATGTATAGAACTTCATCCCGATTTCACCCAGCGTCTTCTGAAGAAAAATCATTTTGTAAGTAGCTTCCGCATCTTTTCAGGCGTGAATATCTTTATCCCTTCATACTCTCCAAGATTGAGAAGGTGCTTGTCAAAAGTCAGGATGAACTCGGCTCCGGATTCAACGGCGCACTCAATGATCTTGTTGTCATCGGGGTCCGCAGGGACTGCATCCAGCCGCATTTGCGGCTCGGTTATCGTGGAGAATGCCATGATATTTTCAAGCAATTTCGGAAGCCTTTCCTTAATCTCAGGAAAATCCCTTCGTATTACCCTGGCATATTCTTGCAGGATTGCCTTGGAGGTGTAAAGCTTGTCATTCCGCCCGATGAGCAGCAGGAGCGTCTTGTGGGCGCTTCCTGTCCACAAGGTTGCCGACACGAGAACATTCGTGTCAAGGACGAATTTCATCTACTGCCCCCTTCCACGCACCGCTCTCCTGATTACATCCTTCTCCCCAAGCCCCTTGCTTTTCAGCGCGCGAGCAGATTCATTTGCCATCTCCTTGATGCTGGCGATAAGCTCGCCCTTCGACGGCGTGGCAACTTTCTTTAGCATCAGGCTGTCAGTTGTGCCGACCATTGCAAACAGTGTGCCCTCTTTTGCATTGAGCTGCTTCCTTAGATGCACGGGCACGACTATCTGTCCCTTCGATGACATTTTCGTGATATCGACGTCCATGGGAATCACCTCATAAGGTGCGGCTAAGCCGCATCTTGCTATGCCATATTTGTCAGCGCGGCTTACCTGCCAAAATGGCAGGTCCGCCGCACCTTATGACCAAGTAAGATAATCTTACTTTCTTATATTTAAGGCTTTGCCATTTTCAGAACTCTTCAAGCGTCCTCTGCCCCTTCATTTTCTCAAATCCAGACACGCGTACCCCTATTCTCCGTATATTTTCGGGATTTTGCTCAAGATAAGCAAACAAAAGCGCCCTAATCTCGTTTTTTATCGCGGAAAGCGAGTCTGTCGCACCCTCAAGCGTCTTCCCCCGCGTGTGCATCTTCATGTTTTCTGTAATTATTTGCAAAGTAATGGTCCTAAACAGCACTTTCTGCTCATTCACCGTCTTCACCACGTCTTGCGCCATCTCATCCAATAGCTCCAGCATCTCTTTTTCATCCCTTGAATCCGTCCGAAGCGAAGTAATCCTCGAAATCTGCACCTGCTCCTTCTCCTCCACGGGCGAATCATCAATCCCATTTGCAGCATTGTGCAAATAAGCCGCAGTCGCCTTGCCAAATCGTGTCACCAGCCTGGAGGTATCAGTCTTTGCAAGCTCGCCCACGTCAAGTATGCCCATCTCCTTTAGCATCTCCTCTGTCTTTGGTCCGATGCCAAGTATTTTTTTCACTGGAAGCGGGAAGAGGAAATCTTTTACCCCCTCCGGCTCAATCACGGTAAGCCCGTTTGGCTTCTGAGAGTCGCACGCCATTTTTGCAATGAGTTTGTTGGGACCGATGCCAACAGAGCACGTGAGCCGCTCTTGCTTCAAAACAGCAGCTTTTATCTCCTCTCCGAGCTCCTTCGCTTTTGAAAAATCGCCCTTGCACTTCTCCGTGACTTCCAAATACGCCTCATCAATACTTGCCTGCTCAAATTTTTCTCCAAACGCCATCAATATTTCCCGCATCTTCTGGGATGCCTTCTCGTACAATTCAAAATTAGCCGGTATGAATGCGCATCTGCTCCCGGCAATCCTCTTCGCAATTGCGATTGCCATGCCGGATTTCACGCCAATCTTGCGCGCCTCGTAGTTGCTCGTGCTGACAGCGCCCGAATCCCCGCCGCGCCGGGAATAGATGCACACGGCAAGCGGCTTGCCCTTGAGCTTCGGGTTCTGCACTTCCTCGCACTGGGCAAAGAAGCAGTCCATGTCAATGTGCATCACTATGCGGGGCATATGGAATATGGGGAGGCATTAGGGCTATAAAAGTGGTGATGGTTGCTTGCCGGAACTAGGGGGTTGGCAGAGTAAAAAGAAATCAAAAAGCGCAAAAAGAAAGAAAAATCAGCCAAAAAGCTGAAAATGTAAAAAAGCGCGCGCTAAGGCTGAAAAAAATAAAAGAAAAAAAGCAGGCTTTACAGCGCGACTTTGAGGCCCAATTCCTTCTTGAGCTCCCTGTAGCGGTTCCTGATAGTGACTTCCGTCACTCCCACGACATCCGCCACTTCCTTCTGCGTGCGCCTCTCGCCGTACATCGCACTTGCAATATACACTGCGGCAGCGGCAACGCCTGTCGGCCCGCGCCCTGATATCAAGCCCTTGCCGATTGCCTTTTTCAGGAGCTGTATTGCCTTCTCCTGCACCTGCCCGGATAATTTCAGGGCGGCAGTGAATTTTGGCACATACTGCGCCGGGTCGGTAAGGGGGACATCTATCTCAAGCTCGCGCCTCACAAAGCGGTATGCCCTGCCTATTTCCTTTTTCTCAATGCCTGACACTCTTGCAATCTCATCAAGGGTGCGCGGCACGCCGTTTATGCGGCATGTCGCATATATCACGGCAGACACGACGCTCTCGATGAGCCTTCCGCGAATCAATTCCGCCTTTATGCATTTGCGGTAAAGAAGCGCAGCGCTCTCGCGAATGCTGTCAGAGAGCCCAAGGTAAGACGCTATCCTGTCAAGCTCGGAGAGTGCGATTGCCAGGTTGCGCTCCATCGAACTGGCAATGGATGCGCGCTTGTGCCATTTGCGCATCCTGTAAAGCTGCGCCTGCTTGCGGGGAGATATTTTTGCACCACGAATGTCGCGGTTATACTGGTCAATCTCGGTGACAAGACCCTTGTTCGGCCTCATGAGCTTGATGGGCGCGCCTCCTCTTGCGCGCTTCTCGCGCTGGTCGGCGTCAAATGCGCGCCACTCCGGGCCGGAGTCCTCTAAGTTCTCCTGCACGATAAGGCCGCAGTTCGAGCAAACTATCTCGCCCTTTTCGTAGTCGCGAGTCAGGTTCTTGTTTGAGCATTCTGGACATTTGTCTACCATGTTCACACCCTCCCTAGAAACATAAGCCGGTTCTCCTCGCTAAGCATAGCAAGTATTAAAAAGACTCTTCCTATTATGTATAGACGGGTTTAAAAGCTTTCCGGCAACCCTCACGTCGAAGGCACTCCTTAAGATGCACGCAATGCCCCCATTTTGGGCAGCCAAGCCGCCTTCTAACTTATCGCATCAGGAAGTACACTACTATGGTAATTAGGGCAATCACGACAACTGCGAACACAAGCTGGTCTGGCATAACAGCCCTTTATTGCTTTTTAGTATATAAATCTCTCCATGAAAGTCGGCATCGTCTCTGACACTCATTTCGGCTACCGCCGCTTCGAAGAGGATGCCGAGCGGCAGGGCAGGGAGGCAATTCTATCCGCAGCTAAGGAATGCGACCTGCTTCTTTTGCCAGGAGACATCTTTGATACAAGAGTCCCAAGGCCTGAAACGCTTGCGTCAGTGGTGAAGATACTAAATGAAGCAGCAGGGGCGATGAGGAGCCGTGATGTTGCGAAATGCGCAGAATATCCTTTTTTTCCCCCAATTGCAGTGATACACGGCACGCATGAGCGCCGCGCGCGCGGGCTTGTGAACCCGATTGAGCTTCTTGCGCTCTCGGGGCACTGGATATCCTGCCACAACAAGACAGTGCTATTTGAGAAAGACAGCGTCGAGCAATCCGATGTGCATTTTCCGAAGGAAAATGCATCAGACATCGAGTGTAAGCTCGATGCTGAAGGATTGCGAGATAAGCCGAGCGAATCGTCGCTCGGCTGTGAGCGCATTGCCATTTCCGGGCTTGGCGGCGTGCCGGATGATTTGGCAAAAGAAGCTCTCGCGCAGATGTCCTGCAAGCCTGTCGGGGGCGCATACAACATTTTCATGTTGCACCAGTCTTTTTCCGAATTCATCCCATCTGGAGCAGAAATGCTATCTCTTGAGGATTTGCCCCAAGGTTTTGACATGATAGTGTGCGGGCACATGCACGCGCCCCATTACTCAAAGAAGAAGCCATTCCTCATCCCGGGCAGCACCGTGATTACGCAGCTTCGGGAGGAGGAGCAGGGGCAAAAGGGCTACTACGTGCTTGATACGGAAAAGAAAAGCGCAGAGTTCATGCCAGTCAAAACCCGCCCTTTCCATTTTGTGAAGCTGGAATTTTCGGGAACAAAGCCCCAAGATGCTGAAAAGAGGGCAAAAGAGGCAATAGAACAAGTAATGAAAATTTCAAAAAATGAAAAACCAATAATCCGTCTCGTTCTTTCCGGCACGCTTGCCGAAGGATTTGTTTCCGCAGACCTCTCTTCCCTGCAATCCGCAGATGCATTTTTGCAAATAGACAACAATCTTGCCTCAGCCACCCTAGCAGACAGGCTCGCGTTCATACGCGAGCTTCGCGCGCAGAAAGAAAGCGCGCGCGACTTTGGCATGCAATCATTGCGCAAGAAAGCCCAGGCAGCAGGCCTTAACGCATCATTTGACGATGACTTCTTCTTCGAGCTTGGGGCAGGACCTGATGCTGTGTTTGAGAAAATGAAAAATTTTGAAAAAATTTTTCAGCAGCGGGATGAGAATCCCGCTACAATAAAAAAGAAGGAGCCTGAAGCTTCAGGCCCCAAATAGCCACTAGCTTATCCGCAATACGCAAAGAGCGCGCCGCCATCAGTGAAAAGCGAACAGCCTGATTGGACGTATTTTGCTATCAGCTGCGCATCGCTTATCTTGATGATCTTGCCCATGCCGACTGGTCTTGCATTGCCCACGCAGTAGCCATACGGCTCGCCGTTTTGGCTGTATATTGAAAGTGCGTACCCCGGCGGCACCTGTTGCGTTGCAGACACTGCCATCGTTGTGACTGGCGGGTTTGTGCTCGTGATTATTTTCATGCACTCATTGCCAATTGTGCAGCCGCAGTCCGCAGGGCACGAATAGCAGTTCTCATCGCCCTTGCACGCGCCATTGCCGCAGGCTTCAGGCCCTGTGCTCTTTTGGAAGCACCGCCCCCCGACCCCGTACGCGTCATCCATGCATTCCAAGCCCTCGCAGCAGCTGTTTTCTGCAATATTGCAATTCTCATGCAGCGCGCTGCAGCCTGGGGTGCAGACGCCGTTTGGCGCATCAAACACACAATCAAGCCCGCTGCAGCACCCTCCTGTCACAGGCACCTGTAACAGGTCGCATGAAATCCCATCTCCAAGGCAGGCTGCCGCGCTTCCGCACACGTGCTGTGTTTGCGCCCCGCAGTTGCTGTTGCAGCAATCCGCATTGTCAATGCATGTGCCTCCATCTGCAATGCATGCGGTTTCAGCCGTGCATGCTCCTGTCAAACATTCAGAATATTCTCCAATAGCGCAGGCGGCAGTTGTTTCGAGCTGGCATGCCATGCTGCAGTCGCTTGTTACTGTTCCGGAGCATACGATACCTGTTGTACTCGAACAGCGCGCATCGCACGCGCCCTCTGGCTGCGCGGCGCACATTCTGTCCGGCCCGCAGTTCCCTGACAGGCACTCATACCCTGACTCGCACTCGCCTGTTTGCACGCGGCAGAAGCCATCGTAATATATCAACCCAAGGTTTGGGCAGCATTGCGATTGCTCAGAGGCAGGCACTCCCTGTCCTCTGCAAGGCGCTAAAGATGATACGCAAACATTCTCCACACAGCTTGCATCATTGCAGCAAAGCGAGCTGTCAATTCCGCAGCCGCTCTGCCCAACATCAATGCATCCGCCGTCCCCGCCTGCCCTGTTAAGGACGCACTGCTTGGTTTCGCCAACATATTCGCAACTGAACGTTTCATCCGCATTTCCTGTCGGGCAGCAGTCAAAGGCAGTGTTGCACTCTGTTCCCTCGCCGCCTTTGCAACACACTTTCCCAATCGCAGTCTGCTGGCAGCTTCCGCCGCAGCACTCGGCATCTGATTGGCATATCGCATTGTCCCCGTTCTGCAGGCAGCACAATGCATCCTCATTGCAATAGTTTGAGCAGCATTCCGGGTTGCCTCCGCATCCGGTTCCCGCAACATTGCATCCGCGCGGCACGCCGCAATTCTGGCAAGGCAGCGGCACCGGGTCAACCTCAGGCGTCTTGCCATCGCATCCTGTCGGATTGTCAAGTGTCACAAAGCAATATCCAAATTTATACCCGGCGGAATAATCGGCGGATTCCGGCACGAGCCCGGTTATGTCCACTGCCCGCCGCTGCCCGGGCCCGAACACATAGTTTACGCCTTTAGTATATGCCGCTCCGCCCACGGGCTGCACAGTGACTTTTTTGAGCACCATTGTGTCCTTGTTCAAGTTTTCCATAAGGAGCTTGAGGCCGCCCCCCCCGCTCGGCGTCGCGCCGGTCACGGCAAAGGGCGTTTTCTGCGACCAGTGCACGCGCGCATCCTCTGCTTTCGCAGAGCCCATCATGCCGGGCACGAAGTTCAGCAGGGATGTCGCAATCAAAGCAATCGAAAGCACGACTGCGAGTATTATCACATATTCGGTGGTGGAGGTTCCTCTCATGCATGTAGGTCGGAGATATAAAATAAAAAGGTTGGCAAATTCGCTATCCCACGCACGTGCCGCTGCCCCACACTGTGCACAGATAGTTGTAATTGCCCTGACCAGCAGGGCAGTCTCCGCAGACGTTCAGGCACTCGGCATCACTGTAGCATCCCCACTCCGGGTCGCCGCTGCAGCACCAGTCTGGCGACCATGCGCCGCACACGCCATCATCAGTGCACGTTCCCACGCAGCAGTCGCTTGATTCGTTGCAATAGTCGCCAGGCACCCTGCAGATGCATGTCCCAGCCCCTTCCAAGTCAAAGCCGCAGTCGCCAGTGCAGCATTCAGCATCATCTGTGCATGATATGCCGCGCGGAGCGCACAGCACTGCCTGCTGGCATGTCCAGTTCGGCAGGCTGTATAAGCATTCCAGCCCCTGCCCCTCGCAGCATCCGCCGTTGGGGAACTGCCCCGTATCGCAGTCTTCGCCCAGCTCGAAACACTGGGGCGGACCCACAATGCAGATGCCGTCCGTGCAATTGTAATTGTAACCCGGGCAGCAGGCGCTCCCGCCGCCGCAAAAGCCTCCTGCCTCAGAGCAGTCGGCCCTGCACACCCCCAAATCCTCATTGCACTGATTTGACATGCACTCGTTGGGTGAAGAACAGTATCCGCTTTGCACCCTGCAATATCCGTTGAAATATGTCGTCCCATCGCAGCACTCCTCCTGCGATGCCGCAGCCTCGCCCTTTTGCTTGCATGCTGCGCAAGAAGGAGCGACGCATCCAAGCTCCGATGGCGTAGTGCAGCAATCCGATTTTGCCAAGCACGGGCTTCCAAGCACTCCGCACTCTGGCGGAACATACGCAGTGCACTGCTGTATCCCTCCCAGCTCCGGGTTTGGCAGGCAGTAAAGAGGAGTTATGCCATCCTGGCAGCAGTCAATGTCGCTCCCGCAGCCTGTTGTCCCAACGCCGCCCATGCAGCAGAATCCATCAATGCACGAGCCGCCGCAGCATTCCGACGGGTCGGCGCACGCGCTTTGCGGTCCATTTGCAAGGCAGCAGAAATTGCCTTCGCCGCAGCTTGCAGCCCCGCAGCAAGCAAGCGTGCTTTCATCGCAGTATTGTCCTGCTATTGTGCAATCAGGTTGTGGGCAGCAATAGCAGCTTTCGCACGGTATCGGCACCGGCTCGACTGCCGGGTCAGTGCATGTTGTAATTCCATCGGCAGTAGTGACGCAATACCCGAGCTGCACCCCGCCAGAATAGTCAAAGCTCTGATACGGGTCTATTTCTATTACCTGCCTTTGCCCTGGGTCGAAATTGACATTTGGCTCAGTGGTGAATTCCGAGCCGCTGCCGCTCCGTATCTTCACCTTTGTCAGCTTTGTCTTCTGCCCCTCCTTGTTCTCCATCACAATTTTGAGGCCTGCGCCATTTTTTTGCGCCTCGGTAATTGACAGCGGCCGCTTTTGCGCCCAATAGGCAGATGACTGGTCCTCTTTTGCAGCGCCTCCCCAGCCGGGGTAGAATCCAAGAAGGGAAGATGCCACAAGCGCAATCACAAGGATTACGGAAAGTACGATAACATATTCTGTTGTCGAGGTGCCTCTCATACTATTACAAAAGAAGGCGCGCTTTTAATAAGTTGCGACAGGGCGTTGCACCAAGCATTCAATGAGTTCCTGCGCCATTCCTGCTCCCTATGCCCTAAACTCAATCCTTTCCGCCCCCATGAAATCCTGCAATGGCTTTGGAATTGCAATGCCGCCCGCATCCTGGTAATTCTCAAGCACCGCAATCATCGTGCGGCCGACTGCCATGCCCGAGCCATTGAGCGTGTGCAGGAATTCCGGCTTGCCCCCTTTCCAGTAGCGGATATTTGCGCGCCTTGCCTGAAAGTCTGTGCAGTTTGAGCAGGATGAAATTTCCCGGTACTTATTTTGCGAAGGTATCCACACTTCTATATCATACGTTTTCGCAGACGCAAATCCAATGTCCCCGGTGCATAGTTCGATTACACGATAGGGCAAATCAAGCCCGCGCAGCACTGCCTCGGCATCATTCACAAGCCCCTCCAGCTCCTCAAAAGAGCGCTCAGGCGCAGTAAATTTGAACAATTCGATTTTGTGGAACTGGTGCTGGCGAAGCATTCCCTTGATATCTTTTTGGTAATTTCCTGCCTCGCGCCTAAAGCACGGCGTATATGAACACACTTTTATCGGAAGGTGCTCCTCTGCAAGTATTTCGCCTGCATACAAATTCGCAAGCGGCACCTCTGCAGTGGGGATGAGATACAGCCCGTCTTTCTCTATGGTATACAGCTCCTCTGCGAACTTTGGCAGCTGCCCTGAGCCCCTCACCGTTTTCTCATTTGCCAAATACGGCATGGAATATTCGGCATATCCCCTGCCTATGGCATTCTCAAGCATGTAATACACAAGTGCGCGCTCAAGGCGCGCAATCTCGCGTGAGAGAATTGTGAATCTTGAGCCTGCGATTTTTGCGCCCCTCTCAAAATCAATTCCAAGCTTTCCAACAAGCTCGTAGTGCGCCATCACATCCATATTTTTCTTTTTTGGCTCGCCCCACTTGCGCACTTCCACATTGGCAGTCTCATCCTTGCCAACAGGCACGCTTGCGTCCGGAATGTTTGGCAAATAGAGAAGAATGCCGTCCATCTGGCTCTCTAGCGCGCCGACTTTCCCATCCAGCTCCTTTATGCTTGAGGAAATTTTCTGTGTCTGTGCAATCGTCTCATCAGTGTTCTGTTTCGTTTTCTTTGCTTCCGCTATCTGCAATGACATTGCATTGCGCTTGCTGCGCAAATCATCAGCCTGCTTCTTCTGCCCGCGCCACTCCTCGTCAAGCCGCAGCAGCTCGTCCAGCCTCTGCGCATTCTGCCCGCGCCTTGCAAGCGCTTCCTTTACGGATTGCGGGGATTCGCGCACCAGTTTGAGGGAAATCATAAGATCACAGTTCACAGAAGTTTCTCAAGCTTGGATATAAGCTCTTCGCCTATCCGCTTCTGCGCCTCGTGCGCGCTGCCTCGCATAAAGTCAGGCGCCTCCCGCAAGATTCGGCATTTCGGGTTTGCGAATTTCAAGCTTAGCAAGTTCTTCTATGGGCGGGTGCACTGTTCCCATCTTCACGCCCCTAGCAATTATGCTAGGAATCTCCACTGGCCTTGAGCCGGCCATCTCGGATATGAGGGAAGATTTCTGTGCCGAGCCATCTGCGCTATCCGTAAAATGCTGCATTTTTTGAACCGCCCAGAAAACACCGTAGAACAACGCTGTAACGCATGCAAAAAATCCAGCACTACGCACTACACTGGCTTGGTGGATCGCGATGTATGTAAACCATGCCATCCCGCCTATCACGGCGACCCCCCCTACAATGCCAGCTGCCATCAGCAGCTTGGGAAAGCGCATCGGCCATCCATTTGCAATGGAACCCCCGTATTGCTGGGCAATCCTGCCAGCCTCGCGCGCAAGTTCCGACATGCTTTGCTCAAGGCTTGGCTCCTTCTGTATAATAGCCTCTGCAAACCCAAGCGCCGCACGCGCCGGCTTCCGAATGTTTTGCCCACCGTCAGGTTCCATCCTACAAATCTTCTCTTCAAATGCCCTGTGCGTCAAGTTCTCCTGCACCGCCCTCTCCGCTGGTCGCTTCTTGCTGTCTACGCGCCCAGCACCGCCACGCTCCTCTGCAATCAGCTCGACTCCAACACTCTCCAATCTTTCGCTGACTTTCCACACTTCACGGAAAAACGGGCGCGTATCCCTGTCAAATGTCTTCAATGCCGTTCGATAGGGAAGCTGTTTTCCTGCAACAGCCATTGTTCCAGAAATTTGCTCAGATGCCATACCAACCACTCTATCAGACATATTATACGCTTAATTTCTTAATTCATGCGCCAGCTTCTCCACCACTTCCTCGCCAATCCTTTCCGTTTCGCCCTCTTTCACGCGCCCAATTCTGCCTTCAGCTTCTCTACCAATTCCTTCCCAATCCTTTTCTGCGCCTCTATGGTATTCGCGCCAATGTGCGGCGTGAATACGACATTGTCAAGCTCCAGCAATTTTCCCGAATAAGGCTCCTGTGCATAGACGTCCAGCGCTGCTGCAAATACTTTCCCTGACTTGCATGCTTCATAAAGCGCTTCCTCGTCTATTATGCCCCCGCGCGCAGTATTGAGCAGCACCACTCCGTTTTTCATCCTGCCAATCTGCTCCCGATTCAGCATGCCCTTTGTCTGCGGTGTAAGGGGCACATGCACGGAAATCACATCGGATTCAAGGATAAGCTCCTCAAACGGCACTGATTTTGCATGCTCGCTGCTAAACGCAATGTCAGAATATGCAAGCACGCGCATGCCAAGTGCCGATGCCTTTTTCGCAAGTATGGAGCCAATCCTGCCAAACCCGATGATGCCAAGCGTCCTGCCCTCAAGCTCGCCGCCCATGCCCTCTTTTTTCGCCCATGTGCCCTGCTTCATTTTCATGTGCAGCGTTGGCACTTTTCTTATTGCGCAGAACATGAATGCAAGCGCAAGCTCCGCTACAGCGTTTGATGATGCCGCAGGCGTGTTTATCACTTTTATACCGCGCACCTCGCATGCCTTTGCATCAACATTGTCAAGCCCGACCCCTGCGCGCGCAACAACTTTCAAATTCGGCGCGCCGGCAATCAATTCCGCAGTCACTTTTGTTGCGCTTCTCACAATCAGCACGTCCGCGTCCATCAACTCTTTTTTCAAGTCCGCAGGCTGGTACACAACATCCCCAAGCCGTGCCAATCCTGCGCGCACGTCCTCTTCCATCGTGTCAGAAACAATTATTTTCGGCATACGAAACACCTTTTTCTAGCTTCTTTTAACCGGAACAAAATCCAAAACATTGGCGCGCTTTCCCCTCATGACTCCTACGTCCACGAATCCTTTCGGAATATCCTCTTCTTTTGGCTTTCCAAATTCCTTGTCCATGGCCTGCGTCATTTTTTTGACAAAATCCGGCAATGAAGCAGGCTTGCCCCCTGCAACGTCCTTGAACACCCCGAGCAGGCAGGTTTGCAACTCCTTGTCCGCAATGCCTCCAGATTCGAAATAATATTCTGCAAACTCTTCAGGCTTCTTCTCTTTCACAAGATAATAATATGCTTCTCCAACTGAATGCTCCACGCCATCTGTCCTAAACTCAAAAACATCTATCCGCCCGCCATAGAAATTCTTTACCCACGGCCCGAGGAACACTGACAAGTACTCGGCTTCGTAAGCTGGTGACTGCAAAGGCTGTTTTCCGAGCAGCCGCTTGTTTGCTTTTGCTTCCTCCCACGTATGCTGAAAATTCCTTATGCCACCGCTCCACTTCGCTTTCCCCGACTTCTCGGGAAGGGCATAATCAGACATGCACTGGAATACTGCCATTTCAGAGAGCCTCAAGCTCCAGCCGCCCTGCGGCTGCATCCTGTTAATGTACATCAGGCCGTGGGAATGCTCGTGCATGCCCAAATTTATCCCACGGACGATCGCATCATCAATTTCAATGCCGCGAGTGCACCTCTCTAAATCAATCTCCATAAGGCCCGGGCCCGAGCCTGTACTGTCGCTTTGCCAAATGTGCGGAAACTTCTGGTTTTTTGTCATTTGGTACTCTGGCCTCGAGGCAATGTATCTGCCCCCTATCCAAAATCCCAAAAGGGAATACGCCTCCTCTTTGTTTTTCGGCTTTGCCTTGACGGCGCCGGTCCTGATGTCGTTTTCAAAGGCGTCTGCTAGGGCATCCGCATTCTGCCCAAGCCATGACAGGAAGTTGGCGACCCTCGGAATATTCGCATTGGCAGCCTCGTACGCTGCAAGTACTGATTTGATTTCTTGTAAATGGTCTTTTGTGGCTCCTAAGGCAAGGAAATCGGCATTGGCACTCTTGCCCTCCAACTTTTTCACAGCCTGCGTCATAATCTATCCCTGTTCATTTACAACGTCCTTTATGTATGACAGCGCAACTTTCAGCTGCGCAACATCAATATGCCCAAGGTGGCATATCCTAAAGAATTTCCCTTTCACATCCCCGAAATCACGCGCAGTAACAAGATTGTGCCGCTCGCGCAATTTCTTCCTGTAATCATCTGCTCCTTCAAGTATGAAGCCAGTAATCGTATTTGAGTAAAAGCCTTTTTCCGCAAACACTTCCCTGCCAAGCTCTTTTTCCACAAACTCGCGTGCCAATGCTGCAGCTTCCATGTGCGATTTTATGTGTGCATCCAATCCGCCCTTCTCCGCAATCATCTTCAATGACTCCTGCACTGCAAACATCGTGCTTATGGGCGGAGTCCAGGGAGTCTGGAATTTTTCCATGCTTTTTTTGAATTTCCTGTAATCCAAAATATCAACGGGGCACTTCAAGGACACCGCGCGCTCCTGCCCTGCTTTGCTTGCGGCGAAAAATCCCAGACCCGGCGGGCAGGCAAGCGCCTTCTGCGAAGCGGTCGCGGCAAAATCAATGCCCATTTTTTGCATGTCAAATTCATACGCGCCCCATGCGGAAACGGCATCCACAATGGTAAGCATTCCCTTTGATTTTGCATACTTGCAAATCTCGCCAACGCGATTGCCAACGCCGGTGCTTGTCTCATTGTAAACCATTGCAAGCGCTTGCGCGTCTGAAGAATCAATCGCGGCTTTCGCCCGCTCAAGCGACCAGCCCTTCCCTACGGGCAGTTTCTCCTGCTGCATCGTTGAATACAGCGATGCCATTTCCGCAAGCCTATTGCCAAACTCCCCGTTTGAAAATACGAGTATTTTCTCCTCTTTCTTGCAGCAGTTCGCAAGGCACATCTCAATCGCATTTGTGCCAGAGCCGCTTATCAGGAAGAGGTCTTCGCAATTGAAGCCGGGCAACATGCCATCAACAATGCCTTTGATGAGCGCCTCGACTTCCGCGCCCCGATGGTATATCATCTCGCGCGCTTGCGCCTGCAGAATGCGCTTTGGCACTGCGACCGGACCCGGTGTAAGAAGCATGATAAGCACCTCTGAATCCATTTGGATTGCTAGATTAAAAACAGCTTTGCTTTGCCTACCCCTTTTTCCCCTTCCCCACGAACTTTCTTCCCTTCACGGAAAATTTCTTCCCCGTGCCGCCGCCTGCCTTTCCTATTTCCTCAAATTCGCTCCTCTCCTTTTCTTTTTCAAAGTCGGCAGCCGGGTTTTTTTCATCCTTTTTGCCCCTGCCAAAGCCAAACAGCCCAAGCAGCCAGCCAATCAAGCCCCTGCCTTTTCCGCCAGCTGCGCTTTTTTCATCCGCGCTCCCAGCAATGCCGGCTTTTTCCAGCCCACCTCTTCCTTTTCCGCCTTCATCAAAGCCGCTGCCGGAGCCTGCCTTTTCCTTTTCACCCGCCGCATTCTTTATCGGTTTTTCCCTTGCCACCACGCCCACTTTCTCCCCAATGTCCCAAATCACCTTGATGGCTGATGAGAAAGTGTCCGCGCCCGCAGGAGGCTTTCCCCCATCGTCAGACATGCAGGTCGCGCAAAGCCTCTTTCCACGGACGCTATACAGCGTGTCCACCTGCCTGCCGCACCTCTCGCACGTTTCCCGCCCTCCATATTCCGGAATCCCGCCCCGTCCAGCCGCAATTGGCGTTTCAGGCGGCCTGTACATCCTCTGCTCCTCATCCTTCAAATCCATTATGCAATAATTGCAATAGAGCCTCGAATTCCACATCTGAAGCTCTGTTTTGGGAAGGTACATGCCGCAGCGCTGGCAAGGGGAGTCGTCCGCAACTATGTCTTGCGTCGCATAGGTTGGCGCAGTATACGTTGGCGCAGGCATGCTGCACGATGTGCACAGCCCTTCCTCCCCGTCCATATTCTTTCCGCAGCGATAGCAGTAGCCCATATGGGCGCTTTTGAGTGCGAAAAATTAAATGCGTCAACTTCCATCTTCGTTGATAAAAAACCAAATGCTTATATACTTTCTTTGGCAATTCTTCACACAATTATTGGGGTGATTCTTAATGGCAGAAGCAACGCAAACAGCAAAAGCTCCAGCGAAAGTAAAAGCCCCTTATCCAATTCTTGGCCGCCTTCCAATCCCGATAAATATCTGCCCCCTGAAGGGGGCAGTTTTCCTATATGAAGGACACCAGACTCATTTGGTCAAAAGTCTTTTGCACCTCCACAACTGATGTGGAA
>JAGVIA010000014.1 GCA_020056305.1 archaeon
GGTGAAATTGAGCCTCAAATTTGGCGCTAAGCGCCAAATGTCAAATGGCGTTGGGGCAAAAATCAGCGGAAGCTCTGCGAAAGTGGCGAGGTTAAGTATAAAGATATTTTGTCCGATACATGTACAACTGGTTTTATGCTAGATCTCTTCCAAGCCGTCATCCTCGGCGCAATACAGGGCATTACCGCATGGATTCCTGTTTCGAGCAAGACGCAGGTCATCCTTGCGGGCGCTGCTTTCTTTTCGCTTACTTTCCAGACTTGTATTGCATTCGCGCTGATATTGCATGTCGGGGATTTGGTTGCGGCGCTCTTTAGGTATAGGAAAGAGTACATAGGTGCGGCGATGGCTGCGCTAAAGCCAAAAGAGCTTGCAAAATTCGAGAAGAAGAGTGAGGAGCAGCAGGAATATTCATTCCTTGTGATTTCAATCATTGCGACTGCGGTTGTGGCGCTTCCGGCATATATTTTGATGAAGAAATTCTTTGTCGCACTCGATGGCGAGTGGCTGCTTGCCGCAGTGGGCATTTTGCTTCTGGTGATGGCAGCGATTACGTTGCTTTCTAAGAAGGCTGTTGTGAAAAATGCGCAGCTGGATTTGTCCACATCGGTGATTGCGGGCTTTGCACAGGGGCTGGCAGTTGTGCCAGGTATTTCAAGAAGCGGCATTACACAGTGCACGTTGCTTCTTGCGGGCTTTGAGCCGCAGAAGGCGGTTCGCCTGAGCTTTTTGATGAGCGCGCCAATGGTTGCGGCTGCTTTCCTTGCATTCTATTTCGTGGAGGGGTTTTCGGGCTTCACTATTGAGGTTATTGCAGTGGGGATTTTGGTTGCTGCAATTGCATCTTATTTCACGATGGGAATTCTCGTGCAAGTCGCAAGGAAGATTCCGTCCCATTATTTCTTGGCGGCAGTGGGATTGCTTGCGATGGTGCCGCTTGCAATAAAAGTGGTGACGGGGACTGGCGGGTAATTGCTTGCTGGCAAGGTACTTTGGTGAGCTTTTTAAGGATTGTATGGGTTAAACCCGCATGAAGTCCGAGAGTGAAATAAAGGCGCTTATCCTCGAATTGCATTCAAAGCTCAACCGCCTCCCAAACAAGGACAGCGAGACAGAAAAGAAGGCGGAGGAATACCTAAGCCAGTTATTCGGGGCGCTCGGTTGGGACTGGCTAAGTGCCGAAGTGATGCCTCAAACGAGGGTCAGGAGCGGCGGCAAGACCAAGCGGGTGGATTATTCTTTCAAGAGAACAGGCAGGATTAAACCGGACTTTTACGTTGAAGTTAAGAAGTTCTCAGAGGACGTTTACAGCCCGGAGCACGCAAAGCAGGCGCTGGCATACGGGAAAAACAGCGGCATCCGCTGGGTTGTCCTGACCAATTTCACCCACTGGCGCATCTTCAATTCGGACTTTTTCGTGCACCCGGATGACGCAGAGCTGTTCGCGGGCTTCAACCTTCTTGACGCGAGCGTGGATTCGGAGAAGCTTAACTGGCTCATGCTTTTCTCAAGGGAGCAGGGCGGGCCTGCGCTTGACGAATTCGCGAAAAAGCACAAGAAATGGCGAGAAAGCGAAAGCGTGGAGGAATTGCTCTCCGAGCAGCTTATCGACACAAGGAAGAAGCTCTCCAACGCGATACGCGAGCAGAATCGCGACCTGTTCGACCCTGAGCCCACGAACGAGGACTTTTCCGTTGATTCGTGCGTTCAGCACATACTTGACCGCCTGATTTTCTGCCGGATGCTGGAGGACAACGGAGTAGGCGACGGGCTGCGCATGGAGCAGGCGTACGAGGAGTGGAAGAACGATAAAAGAGTGCAGTTCTACCGCGAGTATCTATGTGATGAATTCTGGGTAAAGAAGATGCGCAAGAGGTATGACAGCACGATATTCGACATGCACAGGATAGACGGGCTCACGATAAAGAATGATGATTTCATCCCTATTTTCGAATCCTTTTATGTAAATCCGAAAACGAAGCTTCCCTACAGGTTCGATGCCATTCCCACCGATGTTCTCGGCCATGCCTATGAAAACTACCTCTCTTACAAGCTCAAGCAGACAGCGAAAAGGACCGGGCTTGAGAAGGAGCTGTACAAGCGAAAGCAAAGCGGCATCTATTACACTCCCGAATTCCTCGTTGACCATCTGGTGCGGGCAACGCTTGGGGAGAAGCTCAAGGAATGCAAAACTCCCTCCGATGCGCTCAAAATACGCGTGCTTGATCCTGCCTGCGGCTCAGGCACCTTCCTTGTGCGTGCGTTCGAGGAGTTCAAAAACTGGTATCTCACCCATGAGAAAGGGAATGGAGGGGAGCAGACCAAGCTTGACGCGGAGAACGACTCCGGGCTTACCACGTTCCTCGACCGCGTGCTTGAGAGCTGCATACATGGGATTGACCTTGATTTGCACGCAGTGCAGCTTACGCGTCTGAACCTGTTTTTACGTGCCATTGATACGCCTAACCAGCTTCCAAAGCTTAAGATATTGCACAAGAATTCCCTTGTGTGGGACGATGATTTGCCCTTGCCGTTCAAGATGGAACGCGACTTCCCACTTGTCCATGAGCAGGGAGGCTTTGATATAGTCATTGGCAATCCCCCTTGGGAGAAATGGAAGCCGGACTCGCAGGAATTTTTTGAAGAGTATTACCCAGGATTCAAGAGCCTGACTGCACAGGAAGCGAAGAAAATAATTGAGAATCTGCTCAAGACAAGAATAGGGATAAAGAAACGATGGGAGGATAGGCTGCGTGAGTATGAAACCTACTCCGAGCTTTATCACAGGGAATACGGATTCCAGTCTACCGAAACAAATGGAAAGAAATCAGGGGGCGACCTTGACCTGTACAAAGTCTTCACTGAACGAGCTTACCAGCTTCTAAAGCCCGGCGGTTCCGCAGGGCTGGTCATCCCAAGCGGAATATACACGGATTTGGGGGCTAAGGGCTTGCGCACCATGCTATTTGACCACTGCAAGCTCAAGGAACTCTATTCTTTCGAGAACAGGGGGCACGCAATTTTCGAGGCTGTCCACGCAAGCTACAAATTTGTTCTCATCAATTTCGAGAAAGGAGGCAAGACAAAATCCTTCCCCTGTGCGTTCTTCCTCCTCAGCGAGGATGCACTGAAGAAGGCAATTGAAAACCCAACTGTTCTCAGCGTGGAATTCGTCAAGAAATCCTCGCCAACTGCATGGGGTGTTCTCGAAATCAAGAGCCCTAGGGACAAGGAAATTGTTGAGAAATTGCTCGTTCATCCTCAAATAGAGCAGGAGATTGCCGGTGCATGGAATATCAGTATGCAGAGCGGCTTTCACATGACCAACGACAGCCACCTCTTCCGCGAAGGAAAGCTTGGCGGCGTGCCAATGCTTGAGGGGAAAAACATTCACCAATTTACTCACCAATTTATCGAGTCCCCCAGAGCCCGTTATACAGTTGCTGAAGAGGACATCCGAAAAAATCTCAAGCCCGAGCGCATTTACCATACCGGCTACTGGATGGCATACCGGCTTATCGGGCGTTCAACTGACAGCCGCACTTTCATTTCAACAATCATCCCGCCCGGATATGTTTGCGGGAATTCCCTTGCTATAATCAAATTGCCGACTCTCAAGGAGCTATGCTACTTGTCGGGCGTGATGAACAGCTTCGTTATCGACTATTTCATCCGCCAAAAGGTCAGTGCCAACATCAACATGTTCTATTTCCTTGAAACTCCGGTTCCCCGCATCTCTTCAGGCAAGCTGTTTGATGAGATAGCGAAGAAGACTGCGCAGCTCGTGGCAACCACTTCCGAATTTGACCAGCTCAAGAAGGAAATCGGCATCTCGCATGGCCTGAAGGATGAAAATGACAGGCTTCTAGCCCGTGCACAGCTTGATGTGGCAGTTGCCAAGCTCTACGGCATCACGAAGGAAGAGCTTGCTTACATCCTTGAGGGATTCCCAATCGTGGAGCCGAAGCAGAAAAAGATGGTACTCGATGAATACCGATGACGATGGGTTTGGGAATTTCACACTTTTCATACTTGCCGCAATCTTCCTTAGCATTTTGGCATACGAGGCATTCAATGCTCCAAATGGCGGAAACCTTCCCGGGGACACTAGGCTGCAATTTGGGGCAAACAAGAACAACCTATTTGGTGCGCTGACGTCAAGTTTTATCCATTACAGCCCGCAGCACCTCATAGACAATCTCAGTCTGGCCATATTGCTGCTTTTCTTTGCAATGTTTCTGGAGAGGAAAATGCCGAAGCTGAAGAGCTGCAACCCTTTTCTCTGGATTATGCTGCCGGTTAGCGTTGCCGTCCTTGCAAACATCCCAATCCATGCCTTTTTCCACATCAGCCCATACTCAATCGGCATGTCTGTCATGATTTATTATCTTGCAGCATTTTTCTTATGTACTGGAAAAGATTCGATAGCTGCTGCCATCTCATCCGCTGCTAATGGATATCGGGATGTGATTACCGGAAAGGCGCAGCCAGCACTTTCTTCGCGATTTGCGCTACAGTTACTGCTTTTCTTCTTTCTGGCCGTTCTCCTGCTATTTGCCATTGCAGGATTGTTTGATGGCGATAAATATCTGCCCCCTGAAGGGGGCAGTTTTCCTATATGAAGGACACCAGACTCATTTGGTCAAAAGTCTTTTGCACCTCCACAACTGATGTGGAA
>JAGVIA010000070.1 GCA_020056305.1 archaeon
ATTGCGAAGGAGATGGAAGACTGATTTGGTATGGCCTACTACTTCGCTTATGGAAGCAATTTGCACCTAGCACAGATACGGGAAAGGCTGGAAGACTATGTAATTGCACCGCTTTTTGTTGCTTGTCTTCCGAACCATAAGATGAATTTTCCAATAAATTCCCTATCTGAACGGTGGGGTGGAGGAGTAGCGAGCTTCGAGCGTGCGGAAGGCGAAAATTTGTGGGGAGCGGTTTTCGAGATTAGCGATGAGCAAGTGAAGATTATGGATGGTTATGAAACCGGTTATGCGCATGCAAAAGTTTTTGTAAGCAAAGAAAATGGCGAAAAAATCAGCGCGCTTACGTATGTGGCGAGCAAAAAAGGGTCGTTTTTGCCAAGCAATCGCTACATGAAAGCGATTATTGGCGGCGCACGGGAATGCGAGCTGCCTCAAGCATACATTGAGAAATTGAAAAAGATAAGGACAAACGGTGTTGAATGAAAACTGGCTTGCGCTAACCTCGTATTTTAATAAAAATAGAAAGAAGGAACAGTTGCGTTAAACCGGAATATGGTATTGGTTATTAGTAGCGGCAGGCTGAAAGCCTCGCGTTAGCTAAGCTCTTACACCCCCGCCCTATCAAACCCATCTGCTATGGGGACCTTGACCCGCCTAGTTTTGAGATTGGCTTCGACCTTAGATGCTTTCAGGTCTTATCCGATAGTGCGTGGCTGCCCGGCAGTGCTTTTAACAACCGGTAAACTAGAGGCACCGTATCCAAGTTCCTCTCGTACTCATGGATACTTACTCTCAAGCGGGAAACACTTCTAGGAGATACTACCGAACTGTCTCGCGACGTTCTGAACCCAGCTCATGTAGGTCTTTAATGGATGAACAACCCAACCTTTGGCGGCTCATGCACCGCCAGGATGACCTAAGCCGACAGCGATGTACCAAACCGCGGGGTCGATGGGTATTGGAGTGACCAAAACCCAAATTAACGCCGAGACTGTCTTCGCATTTCCTAACCTTAACCTGTCCATCGACGGCCAGGCTAAGGCAGAAGCTCGACTAGCACTCGCTTGCAACGCGCTTGCTAAGGGCGCATAGCAATTTCATTACGCTAGCGGACTTGAAGGGAATTTTGAAGTAAACAGTCATCGGCAGAACAAAAGAATGGTTTTGACCATCTCTCGCCCGCGACGAGCCTGTTACCCCCGGGGTAGCTTGTCTGACAGCTTGGACCCTCATCAAAAGGGTACCAAGGTTCGTTAAGCCCGACTTTCGTCTCTGCATTCCACGCTTTTAAGAATACAGTCAGTCCAGCATTTGTCTTTAACCCTTACCAGCGCATTTCTGACGCGCTTAAGCTGAACATTGGGCGCCCTTGTTTCCTTATCGAGGGCGTACCGCCCCAGCCAAACTATCCATCTGACACTGTCCCCTAAGGTAAGCAATGAAAGAACTGCTGAATGGTGTTACAATTTCGCCTATACGTATCCCGAAAGACACGGCATGACGGCTCCCATTTACGCTCCGCAGCAGCCCTCGCATCACAATATCAGACTATAGTAAAGCTTTCCGCGCCACAGATTTCGTTTTAAAAAATTAGAAATCTGAGGCTCCACGGGGTCTTCGTTTCCCCCTAGAAGTCCTCTGCATACTCACAGAGTAGAAGGTTCACCAGGTCCCAGCTAGGGACAGTGGGAGGCTCGTTATGCCATTCATGCAAGCCACCAATTAAGCGGCGAGGTATTACGCTACCTTAAGAGGGTCAGAGTATGGGGTCAGGGCTCCTAAAACAAAGATGAATGCTTCTCGAATTTGCTCCGATAAAAAACTGGAACATTTTCGAGGAAAATTTTGCAATTTCTAACTCCATATATGCGAAGATGGTACTGGGGAATTTTTGCGTGCTTGTGATTGTACGGGCCGTTTGTATGACAAACGATTCCGTGCTTTTCAAGCACACTTGCTGCGGTTTCAAGAAATTCAAGCCCCTTTGCGGACTGCGTTATGTCGATGACTGGTATCTTCGATTTGGTCGAAAGGTAAACTGAACCTTCCGCATCGAAAAGACCTGCAACAAAATTCAAGCCGAAAGAGCCGCGCTGCGCTTTTAGCCTCAACAGCTTCTGCGCCATTTGCTTGTTTCTCTTCCGCAAAAGGTAAACATCTCTTTTGAAGATTTTGCCCCTCACGCCAAAAGCATCCTGCATCTTGGAATTCACAAATTCCAGCCAGCCAAGATTCTTTTGGTAAACTTGTATTTCGTTGCGTTTTACGTCGAAAAACGCGTCTTGAAACGCGCCGATTAGATACTCCTCAGATTCGCGCATAATGGAACTAGCCCATCTTTTACATTAAAATGTTTGGAGACCTGATTACCCCCGCTCTTTGCTGGCGCTTCGAACCGTTGAACCGGTTTTTCACGTACCAGTAGTGAGCAGGCATCGCCCGCAATACTAATCGTTTCCGATTTGCTGCGAGCTGTGTTTTTGATAAACAGTCGACCTCCCCTTGTTACTGAGACCTGCAGTCCCGTGAAGGACCGCAGGCATGGCTTATTCCGAAGTTAAGCCACTAACTTGCCGAGTTCCCTTAGCTGAGTTGTCCTGCCACGCCTTGGCTTTTTCTGCCAGCAGCACCTGTAATAGTTCTAGGTACGAAGATGCGGGATCGGATCGATTTCCTTTTCATGGGCCCCAGGAATCGGCGGGACCTTGCGGCCATTCCTATGGTTATGCTGCTTCTCCTCACAATGAGACTCCACAGCATTGCCATCGTTAAACAGGGTCTCCCCTGCCTCGCCTATCCCAGGGCGTCAGAAATCGAACTTGTGTTGCCACGTCTACCCGCACCGGACCGGAATTTTAACCGGTTTCCCTTTTGCGCAGTCGGAATTACCGTTGCGCTTAGGATCGCCTTACTCTTGGCTGAAGAACATTGCCAAGAAACCCGAGTGCTCTGCGGCGTCCAGGATTCTCGCCTGGATATGCTGTTACTAATACCAGGATATTCGTGACTGGTCGGTCCACAGGACGTCACCGCCCTGCTTCTACCCAACCAGCCCGCCCCCCTAGCACGTACTGCAAATATTATGCAGTAGTCCGAGGTATCGGTACCTGACTTAGCCCCTTACATCTTCGGAGTCCGCAATCTAGACTGGTCCGCTATTACGCGTTGTTTTAAGGATGGCTGCTTCTAAGCCTACCTTCCAGCTGTTTTCGACTGGAGACTCCTTGTGGATTCGCACTTAGTCAGATTTTGGGACCTTAACCTCGGTCCCGGTCGTTCCCGTAATGGCTAGCTAGCTTACCCAGCTAAACCCGACTGCCGACATCTACGCAGGCATAGTATTCGGAGTTTGACAATCAGGTGATCCCTTTCGAGACCATTCCCAATGATCAGTGCTCTACCCCCATGCCTTGCTCCGTCGACGCTGTCCTGAGGGACATTTCGAGGGGAACCCGCTATTGCCATGTTCGACTGGACTATCACCCCTATCCGTAGGTCACCCGAGCAGAATATACTAGCACCGGTTGCGGGCCTCCACCAGCCGTCGGGCTGGCTTCGCCCTGCCCACGCATAGCTCACTATGGCTTCGGGTCTTAGGAGCGTGACTTGCCGCATTTTCATACGGTGCGCCTCGTTATGCACTGCGCGCAATTGCTTTCGCTTCGGCTTACGCCTCGCCACGCAAATAAACTCCCTGGCTCTTGCTTCGAGAAGAGCGATGCAATGCCGGTTGTGCATCCGTCGCTACCAGGCTTTCGCCAGGCGGCTTCCGGCGCCGTCATCCCTTTCACACTGCATCATTCTGTCACCATTCAGTTTGAGGCTCTTTGGACTGACCTTTCGGTTTCCTTTTCAGCGTTCACTCGCGTTACTAATTCGCTATCGGTCTTGGCTTCCATATTTAGGGTTGGAGGTTGATTCCCCCGTATTCACGCCCCATGCTCGAGGGACGCTACTCTTTTGGCATCGCTCCGTCGCGCTTCGACTACGAGGCTTTCACTCTCTGTGGCAGCGCTTTCCAGCGCCTTCGCCTCGCGAAACGGATGTCCCGCCCCACATCTCCGGCGCAGTTGCCTGCGCAGGATTCAGGGCGCCCTGTTCGGCTCTCAATCACCTTTACTGGCCGAATCCCGTAATTGGTTTCTTTTCCGCCCGTTACTAGAATGTTTTAATTCTCGGGGTTGCTGCACATCGCTGTGCTCTGCCAAACCCCCGGATCAAAGGCTGCCTGCGCCTACCCGGGGCATTTCGCTGCTTGCCGCGTGGCTTTGCGAAACCAAGCCCAGCCATCCACTGAATGGCGTAACAACATACCATATTTCCGTAAGTTTGCAACTGTTCCTTCGTCCACATGAAACCCCTGCCATGCGCATTTTCCCGTAGAAAATGCGCAGACGTCGAGCGATGTGCAAAATGCAACGCATTTTGCATCAGACATCGTCCACAAGGACGATGTTGAAGCTCGACGAAGATGTGGCAGACGATTTTGGCCCCAGCCCAACACGGCTGGAAACCCGCACTTCCGGCAGACGCCGGAACATGCTCCATCAAAGATTTGATGAATAGAAAGGCCGCATGTTTTACCATGCGACCCGAACAATCTCCGCACGCGCACCAATGCGCGCACGAATAATTGAGTGTAAGCCGACAAATCCCTATTGAAAAGAAGTTCACGCATCTGACGGCGTGCGCACAACGCATGCCGCCCTTGCAAAAACTTCGGTGAACTTCGTTAAGGGTTCAGGTATGCATCGCGCAATCCCATATGGGCGCGCTAATGTCCGCCCCCCTTGGGGCTGGAGAAATCGGTGCGCATTATTAAGCAACACTTATTTATAAACATTTCGAAGGGGGCGAAAATGTGCGAAAAAGCCCCAAACTGCAATGCAATATGCGCAAGGTAGTTATTAATGGCAGCACATGGCACTTGCGCATTTTTTGGGCGCTGCTTTTCTTCAAGGAGCTTGGCATCAGGCCATCCCTGCTCTTGTTTGACAGGGGTTTTCGCAGCTTCTTCAAGCCGTAATAAGTGCGGCAGTAGCCGCACTTGATGCGTTCATCCTTCAGCCCGTAGATGTTTGTGTGGTCGCAAAACGGGCATTTTCTGCCCAAAATATAGCGGGAAAAAGTGTAGTACACATTTATCGAACTATTCTACGACTGAGAATTGTTAAAAAGTGGTGCGTTTCCTACCCAATCACCGAGTTTTTTATAGGGTGCGGGATAAAAACAATCGGTCAACATGGCAAAAAAGATTTTCATAACTGGTGGCTTTGGGTTCATTGGAAAAAATCTCGCGGAGCAGCTCCGCGGCACATACGAAGTTGCAACGCCATCGCACTCTGAGCTGGATCTGCTGGATTCCCAAGCGGTCGAAGCCTACCTTAAGGAAAACCAGTTCGATGCGGTCATCCACGCGGCAAAGGTCGGAGGAAACCGCAAGGAGCCGGTTGCAAACATGGTGGAAAAGAACCTTAGGATGTTCTTCAACATAGCAAGGTGCGACCGCCATTTTGGCAAAATGATCCAAATCGGCTCCGGCGTGGAATATGACAAGGCGCATTGCCCCCCCAAGGTCAGGGAGGATTTTTTCGGGGCGCATGTCCCAACTGATGATTATGGCTTCTACAAGTATGTCTGTGCGCGGCACATTGAGCAGAGCGAGCGCATAACGGGCTTCCGGCTTTTCGGATGCTATGGCAAATATGACGATTATGAGGTGCGGTTTGTTTCAAACGCGATAAGCAAGGCAATTTTTGGCCTGCCGATCACGATTGCGCACCAGAACATCTGCTACAGCTACACCTTTGTCGAAGACTTTGCACGAATAGCTTCCCACTTCATAGAAAAAGACGGGGAATTCAGGCACTACAACGCAACCCCGGATGGCACAATGACTTTGCTTTCAATCGCAGAAAAAGTGGAGGAGATAAGCGGCAAAAATGTCGGCGTGGTTGTGAAAAATCCCGGCATGGGCCCGGAATACAGCGGCGACAACTCCCTGCTGAGGCAGGAGATGCCCTCCTTCAAATTCACGCCAATGGAAGATGGCATCCGCAAACTTTACAATTGGACGTTGCAAAACAAGGAAAATATAGATATTGGAAAAATACGCGTTGACAAATATTAGCGGCGTGCGCTAATGCAGAGGGCTTATATGGAATCCCCACTCGTAAGCATTTGCGTGCCGGTATACAACCGCCAAGAGCACCTGAAAGCCTCACTTGACTCAATCCTTGCGCAGACATACAAAAACATCGAAGTAATTGTTGTGGACAACTGCTCGACGGACAACTCGCCGCAAATAGCAAAGGGCTATGCGGACACCCGCCTGAGATATGTCCGGAATGAGAAAAACCTTGGGGCATGCGGCAACCTGAATCGGTGCGTTGCGCTCTCACGAAGCAAATACGTGGCCATCTACCATTCCGATGACGCCTACATGCCGGACATAGTTGAAAAACAGGTCCGGCTGCTTGAGGCAAATTCCGATGTTGGCGCAGTCTTCACAGAGGCGCAAATAATTGATGGCGAAGGCAAATCCATCGGCGCCATACGGCTCCCGCCAAAATTGCGGGGCAATGTTTTCTATTCATTCCAAGACCTGCTTGTCTGGCTTGCGCGCAATCGTACTAATCCTCTTGTATGCCCATCCTGCATCGCAAGAAAAAGCGTCTATCAAAAGGCTGGCGAGTACAATTGCAAAAATTTCCGGTGGGCCTTTGACCTTGACATGTACCTGCGGATGGCAAAGGTATGCAAAATTGCGGTGATAGAAGAGCAGCTCATGAAATACCGCTCCCATCCTGGCCAGATGTCACGGGACTACATCGGGAAAGAAACAGACCGCAACGAATTCTTTGAGATTCTGGATTCATCAATCGCCTCAAACCGCGGCCTGCTTTCAGGGCAAGACATCCAGCGCTACGAGTGCCACAAGGATTGGGACTGCACTGTGCAGGCGATAAAGGCGCTCTGCCGCAAGGACGCCCCATTGGCGCATCGTTTATTGAAACAATCATTACGCATGCAAAGACTGGCAGTGGGGCTGGCTGATTTGGAAATTTTGGCAAAGTTTGGCATATCCGTATTTTTTCTCTGCGCCTATTATCTTGGCGTGGCAGGCATTCTTGCAAGAATGGCGGTCGATTACCGCATTGCCCACTCCAAGTGAGGGGGCTTTGCGCAAAACAAGCGGGCATCTGGCGCCCTCATTTTTTTCTCAGCCCGATAACATGATAATCGAGCGCTTGTGAATATCGCTCAAAATCGTAAAATCCCCGGCAATCAAGCAGGAACGGCTTCTTGAGCAGTGCCTTATACTCGTCGGGCCCTAGCTTGGCAAACTCCGCCCAGCTGGTAATTAGCATCGCACCGTCGGCGCCTGCAAGCGCTTCCTTGGCGGTTTTGAAATACGCGATTCTGCTGCCATACACTTTCTTGGCGTTATTTAGCGCCTGCGGGTCGTAAGCCCTGACTGATGCGCCCTCTGCAAGCAGCCTGTCAATTATCCGAATGGATGGGGACTCGCGGATATCGTCCGTATCCGGCTTGAACGCGACTCCCAAAACAGCAATGGATTTGCCTTTCAGCCCCGCCAGGGCGCTCTCCGCCTTTTTCACGGCGAGGTCTGATTGCGCCGAATTGATTTCCATTATGCTTCGAATCAATTTTGGAGTGTGGCCCACTGATTGCGCAAAGTGCCCAAGCGCCGACACGTCTTTTGGAAAGCAGCTTCCCCCAAATCCGCAGCCAGGGATGAGATATGCGGCAATGCCAGCGGGAATGGCCGTTTTGCCAGATAGCCTCCTGTCCAAAATCACGCCCTGCATCACAACGTATGGGTTGATGCCGCCCACTAGCTCGCATACCTGTGAAATTTCATTAGCGTAAGATATG
The DNA here is from genome assembly GCA_020056305.1 of archaeon. Classification (GTDB taxonomy): domain Archaea; phylum Micrarchaeota; class Micrarchaeia; order Anstonellales; family Anstonellaceae; genus JAGVIA01. The sequence continues at coordinate 7,900 of JAGVIA010000070.1, forward strand.
CACAGGGCAAGAAAAGCGTTGTTCGCGTATTTTATCATCTCGGCTGTTCTGATGTTTGCGTGCAGGAACGGCGCGCGAGAGTGCGAATAGAGCTCTTGGGCTATTTTTCGGGTTCTCTCATCATCTGCCCCAATGACTATGCGATCCGGGTTTTGTGCATCCGCCACTGCGCAGCCCTCGCGCAGGAACTCAGGGTTCATGCAAATCCCAAAGCCATCCTGCGCGGATTTTCCAGACGCCTCCTCGATGATGCGGCCGACCTCCTCTGTGGTGCCAGGCACAACAGTGCTCCTGACCATGATGACGTGGAATCCCTTCTTGCTCCCTATCGCCTTTCCCACGGATTGGGCCGCAGATTTTATGTCCGATAGGTCTATGGCGCCATCCTTGCCAGAAGGCGTGCCGACACAAAGTAGGGTGATTTCGCTTTTTGCAACACCCTCCGCAAGGTCTTCTGTCACAACAAGGGTGCCGGATTTTTGCACTTTGGACAAAAGCTCGGGCAGGCCCGGCTCAAAAAAAGGGCACTCGCCGCGCCTAATCCGCTCGACAACCTCTGCGCGCCGCTCAATGAGCATTACATGATGGCCAGCTTTTGCGAGGCTTGCCCCGGTCACAAGGCCCACATAGCCGGCTCCGACAATAGATACTTTCATCTGCCGCTCCCCCCTGTTTCTTCCAACTCGCGTTCGTACCATCCCTTAAGCCGTGAAAGCCCTTCGGCAAGCCCGACTTTTGGCTCATACCCAAGCAGGCTCCTTATTTTTTTCAAGTCAGGGCAGCGGCGAAGGGGGTTGTCAGTCAGGTAATCCTTTTCCTCACTTGCCTTGAACGTCAGTTTCATTTCATCGGAAAATTGCGACCTGACCATCTTCGCAAGCTCCAGCATCGAAATTTCCTGCGAATCGTCACCCACGTTGAATTGCTCGCCGTCCAATTTTGACAAAAGGACCTTTAGCATGGCATCCACCGCATCAGACACGTAGCAAAAGCTTCGCGTAGGCTTTCCGTCGCTGTGCAGCGCTATCCCGCCCTCAAAGATGGCGCTGTGGAACAAATCCGGTATTATGCGCTTGTCATCTATCCGCAGCCCCGGACCGTAAACGTTGAACGGCCTAATTATCTTGACCGGGACGTTTTTTTGTCGGAAGAAAGTCATGCACAGAGTCTCCCCGAGCCGCTTTGACTCGTCATAGCAGGCGCGCGGGCCTGTACAGGACACGTTCCCGCGATAATCCTCAGGCGTCGGTATCATTGACGCAACCGGGTCGCCGTATATTTCGCTTGTGGAAAGAAAGACAATGCTTGCTATCTTGCGCTTTGCTGCATACTCAAGCAGGTTGCGCGTGCCGGCAACATTGGAGTCTATTGTCTCAAGCGGATACTTCCGGTAGAAAGTCGGGGAGGCGATGCTGGCAAAGTGCATGATGTAATCGACTTCCAGGCCAGGAGGCAATGGCTCGGTCACGCTCTGGGCAATCTTGTGGAAATATCCCTTGCCCTCCAGGTGCGCAATTCTCCTTGGCGTGCCTGTTATGAACGTGTCAAGGCAGTAGATCTGGCAATGCTTTTTTGCGCCTGTCTCGTTCCAGAGAGAAAGCAGGTCCAGGAAATATGCCCCAAGAAAACCAGCCCCGCCGGTTATGAGAATCCCGCGGCCGTCAAGCTGCGAGAGGGCCTTGCGGTTGGCATCAATTATGCCTTCAACATCCCGCCTTATCTGGACATCCATCTAATCCGCCCACACTTTCCAGGGCCGCTTGCCCTCGTCCCACATATGATTGAGGTCAAGAAAGTCCTTGTAAGTGTCCATGCAGTGCCAGAAGCCATCGTGCTTGAACGCCGCCATCTTCTTTTCTTCCACCAAGCGCGCAAACGGCTCGCCCTCAAGCATGCACGACTCGTCATGCGTCAAATAGTCGAATATCTCGTTCTTGAAGACAAAAAAACCGCCGTTAGTGTAGTCGTAGAGGACCGGCTTTTCGACAAACGCTTCAACAAGGTCGCGGTCCCCTATCCCCATGAGGCCGTATTTTGAACGCGGATGCACGGCAGTTACTGTTGCAATTGTGCCCATCTTGCGATGGAAATCCACCGTGGCTGGCATGTTTATGTTTGAGAGCCCGTCACCATATGTCATCAGAAACTCGCCGCCCCCGACGTATTTTTCAATCCTCTTTATGCGGGAGCCGGTCATGGACTTGAGGCCCGTATCGGCGAAAGTTATCGTCCAGTCCTCTGCCGCATCCGAGCCGCGGTGGATATGGTCATGCGCGCGGTCTGCAAGGCGTATTGTGAAATCGTTGTGCATGAGCTCGTGCGTCAGAAAAAATTCCTTTATCATCTCGCCCTTGTAGCCCAGGCAGAGCACGAACTCATTGTATCCGTAGTGCGAGTAGCTCTTCATTATGTGCCAGAGTATCGGCAGCCCGCCCACAGTCACCATGGGCTTTGGCTTGTATTCCGTCTCCTCGCGAAGCCTGGTCCCCTCTCCGCCACAGAGTATGACTACCTTTGGCTTTTCCGGCATAAAATCAGCAAATAAGTTAGTCGGTTTAAGTTTTTAAAGTCTCCATGAACGGCCAATCCAAAAGCGCGCGGGCTGCATATTATGCATGCCAAATTCCCTATCGGGCCGGCAAGCCGCGCCCTCAGCTAGCCCTTCTGCAAATCAAGCACCAGCTTGATTTTTTCAACAAAAGCAGTTATCGTGAAGGGATAAACCTTCCTGCTGTTTAGGAACTCCAGTATCCTTCCTTGGAATTCATTATGCTCCCCTTCCGACATGCCGGCAGCATAGTCGTATACCTCTGCAAAAGAGGAAAATTTCTTCCGGTTAATGAAGCAATCGTCAGGCACATATCCCTTGCAATTCTCATTCCCATAGTAAATCGGGACGTTCCCCGCAAGGAACGCATCTATCATCTTTTCAGAAACATACCCTGGCGTATCCTTCTGGTTTTCATAGCAGATGCTAAAGCGGTACTTCCCCAAGGTTTCCAACTTGTTCCTAACGGCGCCACGATAAGACGGGTATTGCCATCCTGCCCCAAAACCGGCTCTTTTGCAGGCCAGCTTCATGAGAATGTTTATCTTAAATTTGTGAAAAGGCCACCAATAGACGACCGGCACTTCCCAGTCTGTGCCATAAAGATCGAAATCTGCCAAATGCTCCCGTTCAAGATACCTTACTGCCCTGCGCCTCTCGCTATAAAGCTCCAGGGGGTGGTCCATATACTTGTTTCCTGAAATCATGCAAAGCAGCTTTTTCTGTCCGAATGGCAAGTTCGGAAAATCTACCCTCTGGCCGTACTGAATCGGATTGGGGAAAAAATACTTGAAATACCTGGCATTGTCCACGTACGGGTCGTACCATGTCAGGATTCTCCTGAAATTCTTGTGGTTCGCCTTGTCGTAATTGGCCGCATATACCGTATGGGGCTCCTCAAGCATGAGGTACATCCGTTCCTGCATGCCGTTTCCGAGGCAGTCCAAATAGTGCCCGTCATTTTGCTTTGGCACATTGTGAAATATCACTGCTGCAGCTTTCTTCAAATCCCTTGCCATGTCAATGGTGCGGACATCGTACCCCAGCCTCCCAAGCTCTTTTTTCGTCTCGTAAAACACGCGAAGCCCGTTGTCGCGGTTAAGCTCCGCTTGCCCTAAGTCAAACATCCTGTTTCCCTGCAGGGCAGGGGAAGGGTAAAATAAAATCTCGGGCTTTTCCATGGAAAGGATATGGGCTGTTTCAAATATAAATATCTGCCCCCTGAAGGGGGCAGTTTTCCTATATGAAGGACACCAGACTCATTTGGTCAAAAGTCTTTTGCACCTCCACAACTGATGTGGAA
>JAGVIA010000084.1 GCA_020056305.1 archaeon
GCAAGGGGTCGAAGACTCCGACTGAGGCTTTATTCTCACAAAAGTCGTAAGCAGCTTTCCCTAAGAAGAAGCTTCAGAGGCAATTTGCAACAGGCTCTAAAAACAGTTTTCGTAAGGTTTAAATATATGATATATCAGAAGTTGCAACATGAACATGCCAATAGTCAGAAGGGTTGCTAGGGAAAACGCACGGCAAATCCAGCCGGGCTTTGCAAAGGTCGGGCGTATTGTCCTGCCTTTACCCCTTGCAGTCATTGCCAATGAGCAGCAGGGCCTCTTCCCGGACAAAAAAGACAAGAGGCACGCTCTCCAAATATTCTCAGAACTTGTCGCTATGGACGTTTCGCCACGCGACCTCCGCATGCTATCATTGCGGCTGCGTGAGATGGGCGCCTGGCTTCGCATGGATTATCTTGAGGGCCGGCTTGTCCGGGCAATGGGCGAGTCGCTTGCTGCGGGCAAAATGGACCCGGAGCCTGCAATGCGCTAGGGGCGGCTATTCCTGTTTTTGATGTCCGCCCAGCCAGCACAGCAGCCCTTTTTGCGCATGCAATCTATTTTGCGCCTGCAAAAACACCACACTCTGCTTTCCACCAATCACCTCGGCAGACACTTCCTGCCCCCTGTGCGCAGGCAGGCAGTGCATGAAAATTGCATCCGGCTTGGCATATGACATGAGTTTTGCATTCACCTGATAAGGCGCGAATTTCGCAATGCGCGCATTGGCATCCGCCTCATCGCCCATCGAAACCCAAGTGTCAGTGTAGACCGCATCCGCATCCGCCGCTGCCTTTGCCGCATCAGTGAAAAACTCAACATTCACGCCGTACGCTTCCGCTTTTCTCACATACTCCTCGCTCGGCATGTATTCCCCCGGCCCTGCAAGGGAAACATTCAGCCCCGCCATTGCGCAAGCAACCATCAGCGAATTTGCAACGTTGTTTTTGCAATCGCCTACAAATGCAATTTTGTTCCCTTTCTCCAATTTCCCAAGCTCGCCTAGCGTAAGCAAATCCGCAAGCGCCTGGCAGGGATGCTCCAAATCAGTAAGCGCGTTTATCACGGGCGCATCAGAGCCTTCCGCAAGCTCCTCCAATTCAGCGTGCGAATGCAATCTTGCGGCGATGAAATCAGCCATGCCCCCAACCGATGCGCCGGTGTCATGCATGCTCTCACCGCGCTGATGCTGCGAGTGCGCAACATCCAAAAACACCGAATGCCCGCCAAGCTGTGCCATCGCAACTTCGAAAGAGACCCTTGTCCTCGTGCTGTTTTTCTCAAAGAGCAAAAGCAGGGTTTTGTTTGCAAGAAGCAGATGTGTGATGCCAGTTGCATGCTCCTGCTTCATTTTCGCAGAAATTCCAAGCAACTCCTGCAGCTGCTCAGGCGCCACATCTGATATTTTGAGAAAATCCATCTGCATCGCCCTGTTATCTTTTTGCCTTCCCTGCTGCAAATTGCACTATTTTTTTTGCAACTTTCCCGATTTTCGCACCAGCTGACTTGGAGAACTCCGGCGCATGGTTCACCTCGAGCACAAAGAATCCGCCCTTGCCATTTTCGATCAGGTCTATTCCGTAAATGCCATCTCCCAGCATGTCCCCCACTTTGTGCACTGCCTCCTCCATTTCCGCACCCAGCGCAAATTCGCTTGCGCTGCCTCCAGCATTCAAGTTTGTGAGAAACGCGCCCTCCTTTGCCTTCCTGCAAACAGAGAATGCAATTTCATCTCCGATAAGAAACGTCCTGATGTCCCTTCCCGGCTTGTCCACGTATTCCTGCACGTAGTATACCTTGTCCGCATAGCCTCCAAGCGTGCTCTTTAGCGATATCACCGCCTCTGCGGCGTGCCTGTCGGTGATTTTGCAAACCATCCTGCCCCAGCTGCCAACCGGCGGCTTGATCACGCATGGGTAGCCCATTTCCTCCACTGCGTCAAGGGCAGACGCAGACGAAAATGCGACCTTCACCTTTGGCGTCCTTATGCCTGCCTTCGCAAGCGCTGCGCTGCAAAGCACCTTGTCCCCGCATATTCTCTGCGCCTCATGCGAATTCACCACATGCATTCCGTGCAGCTCGAAAAGGTACGAGATGCAAAGAGAGCGGCTGAAAGCACTTGAGCGGTCAAGTGTGCATGTTACATCTCCAAGCGCTGCAGGCAGTGCATCTAGAGAAAGCATTTCCTTCTCATCGTTTAGCATCGCAAGCTCCACGCCTTCGCTTGCCGCGGCTGCCCTTATTGCCAGGTTCTCCGGTGTCATCATTGTGTATGCAAAACCGATTTTCATATTATCACTAATCATTTTTACTCGCCAAAATCCTCCTCTATCTGTGGGGCTTTTGCCACCGATGGCGGCGCAATTGACATTATCTCAAGCAATGTGCCGCAGCATTTGCATGCGACGACCTGCCCCACTTCCGCCCCCGCATCAACGCCGTTTTCACTGTCACAGTCCGGGCAATTCACGGAATTTCCACTCATGTTTGACACCTCTCATGCGCCAAAAGCGCGCTGGCAATAAGCCGCGCATAATCCATTGGCACTCTTTTACATTGCGCCTGATGCTGGATTTATAAGCTGTGTTGCCCAAATTGCAAAACAGGACAAATTGTCCCAGATGAAACAAATGAAAAATTCCCGCAGAAATTTTTCAGCAGTGGAATCCAGAAATTCCACTCCAATGAAAAAGGCAAAGAACGGCGGTTCTGCCGCAAACCTCGTCAGATTATACCTCAAGCGCAGGCCCATCCTCTTTTCAATGGTGAAAGACGGGCTTTGCAACTATACCTCCCTTGCATCAAAGGTCGCAAGGGCGATTGGCGCAGGCGCAAAGCAGGATGCTGTGAAGGCGGCATTGATACGCGCGGGCCATGAGCACGCGAAAAGCGGCGAGGACTTCGAGGCGCGCGTTGAGAAAATCCTAAAGGGCAGCAGCATCGAGGTGCGAAGCAAGGTTGCCGTAGTCAGGAGCAAATCCGGGATAGGCGTGCCGGTGATTGCGATCTCAAACAGCAGAAGCGGCGTGATGAGCGTTGTGGACTCCTCATATGCGCCTGCAATCCGCAAAAAAGGGCACCATGTCATTGACGGGCTTGTGCTGATAACCGTCTACTCGCCAAAAGAAATCGAGGACACGCCCGGCTCGATTGCATCCATGATAGACGCGCTCTGGGCAGAAGGCATCAACATCCTTGAGTTCATATCATGCCACACTGACACGCTTCTTGTGCTTAGCAGCAGCGATGGCGCTCGCGCATATGATGTGCTCTCCGGAATGATGGAAAAAAGGGAAAAGTAGAAAGCAATCCTGCGGGCACTCAATCCCTATTGTTCCAATTGAAACATTTTGTCCCAAATTTGTCATGCCGCGCACACTACTTCTAATACTCCGAATCTAGCCAACTCTCCTTGCATGGATCAGGTTTTTGCTTATGGAAAACCTCAAATGGATAGTTGCATTGCTTGCCGTTTCGGCAATCTGGGGCTCGACGTATGCGGTTACGAAAGACACGCTCTCTTTCCTAGACCCGTTCTCGCACATGGCAATAAGATTCTCGTTAGCCGCGATTCTGCTTGCAGCATACGTGTTCTTTACGAGAAAGGCGATTTCGCCTGATGCCGCCAAGGCAGGCTGCATCCTTGGCATAGTCAGTTTCGTTGGCCATTCTGCACAGAATTTCAGCTTAACATATACAAGTGCAACAAACGCGGCGTTCATCATAAACCTCTACGTGATAATAACTCCGTTTGTTTCGTATATCCTGCTTAGAAAACTCCCGTCAAAAAGGCTCATTGCCGCTGGATTTATCGCTGCCATCGGCATGTTCTTCCTCACTGGCGCAACCGGCAAGCTCAATGCCGGCGACCTGATAGCTTTCATACCAGCCATCACCTTTTCTGTCAACTACAACCTGGCAGGTAGATTCGTGCAAAAGCACGACTCCGCAACACTGGTCCTTTTCCAAATTGCCGCCCTTGCCGCAGCAAGTGACATTGCGATGCTTTTGTCCGGCGCTGCAATAGGGCATCTTCCGCTGCCGACAATTGTGGAATTGCTGTTCCTTGCAGTGGTTGCCACAGTGATAGCCTTTCTTGTGAAGATGAAGGCGCAAAAATTTGTGGAACCCTCAATGGTGGCGCTGATAACAAGCTCGGAGGTGATTTTCGCCTCCATTTTTTCCATTTTCCTGCTGAACGAGGCATTGGGCGGCATTCAGGTATTTGGCTGCGCCCTGATTGCATCTGGAATATTGCTTGCGCAGACTGCAAAGAAGCAGTGAGGCGGCTTGTTTATTTCACAACGCCCAATTTCTGCCCCACTTTCTCGATTTTCTCAAGCGCAAAGTCCAAATCCTCCTTGGAGTGCGCCGCAGTCACCATTGTGCGTATCCTTGCCCTGCCCTGTGCGACCATCGGGAAGACAATAGGCAGCGCAAACACGCCCTCGGCATATATCTCCTGCGAGAATTTCTTCGCAACCGAGCTCTCGCCAAGCATGATTGGCGTAATCGGCGTTTCGCTCTCGCCTGTGTCAAATCCCTTCTCCTTGAGCTTCCCCTTGAAATATTTTGTGTTCTCCCAAAGCTTTTTCACAAGCGTGTCGTCCTTCTCAAGCAATTCAATCGCAGCTATGCACGCCGCAACTGTCGCAGGCGGGTGCGAGCCTGTGAGCAAATACGTGCGGGACTTGTTCAGCAGGAATTCCTTGAGCGTGCGGGTGCCTGCAATATAGCCCCCAACCACTCCGAACCCTTTCGAGAATGTTCCCATATCAGCTTCGATTTTCCCGTGCAGGCGGAAATGGTCGGTTATGCCCCGCCCATGGTCCCCAAGCACCCCGTCCCCGTGCGCATCATCCACAAATACATATGCGCCATACTCCTGCGCCAATTTCGAAATCTCCCCAAGCGGTGCAATATCCCCGTCCATTGAGAAAACACCGTCTGTCAGTATCCACGTCTTCTTGTATTTTCCCTTGCCCTCCTCAAGCACGCGGCGCAGGTCATCCGTGTTCTTGTGCTTGTAAATCGCCCGCTGCGCTTTTGAGAGCCGAACGCCGTCAATGATGCTTCCGTGGTTGAGCTCATCAGATATTAGGATGTCCCCCTCAAGCCCAAGCTGCGGTATTGCGCCTGAGTTTGCCGTGAAGCCAGATTGGTAATATATCGCATCATCGGTTTTCTTGAAGCGCGCAATCGCCTCCTCCAATCGAACATGCAAGTCCATCGTTCCCGCAATCGCGCGCACAGAGCCGCTTCCTGCCCCGTAATGGTTTATCGCATCAATTGCAGCCTCTTTTAGCGCAGGGTGGTCAGACAACCCAAGGTAATTGTTCGAGCAGAGCATGAGCACTATTTTCCCGTCCACCTTTGCGCGCGGGACTGACGGCCCCTGCAATTGCTTTATGTTCCAGAGCAAATCCTTTTCGCGCAAGGAATTAACTTCAGCAGCAAGTACGGAATCGAGATTGGGCATATTTTCACCTTCCGAATGAACTTTCGGGCATAACAAATAAAATAACGCAATTTGCAGTTCGTCATTAGCCGAACAGGTGTGCAAGGGCCGCTTGCGGCAATTTTTTCGCAAGATACTGGCAGGCGCGCCGCATTTTTTCGCAAGCCAATGCGGGGCAATCCGCTTTATTTGTGCAAACATATGCAAAAAGCCCTTTCAAACGTCGGCAGCGCCTCCCTAATGTATATAAATATCTGCCCCCTGAAGGGGGCAGTTTTCCTATATGAAGGACACCAGACTCATTTGGTCAAAAGTCTTTTGCACCTCCACAACTGATGTGGAA
>JAGVIA010000080.1 GCA_020056305.1 archaeon
CGAGAGGCAGCCTAAGCTGCCGCCAGAAGATTTTATCAAAAATCCGGTCTTCGGGCCGGTTTTCAGGCACCGGATTCAATTACTTTCGGAAGTACTGCACGAGAGCCCCGTTGCCAATTTTTAGAAAAGCGCACTGTGCGCTTTTCTAAAGGAAATTGAAAGCCGCCAAATCGGCAAAAAAGGGGAATGCAAAGGCTGGCGCCAGTTAAACGGAAAAGGAAGCTGCCGCGTGTGCATTGGCAAAAAGTGCGAAGCGCGCAAAAAACGCCGGAAGCTGCCGTAAGATGGGCAAGAAGCGCAAGCACGCAAAAAAAGGAAAAAATCGGATTAAACCTTTGGCTTGGGCAGCTCTGACGCGAATGGCACAAGAAGGTTTGCCGCGCGGATAAGCGAGTTGTACACTTCCTTCTCGGACTTGGAACCTGTGCATATCACTTTGCCGTTCTTGAAGAGAAGAAGCGATGCCTTGGGGTCCAGGAACTTCAAAATCGCGCCCGGGAACTGCTCGGGCTCGTATTCGACGTTCTTTAGCTTGTATGCTATCGAGTAGAGGTCAAGCTCAACGCCCAATGCCGCAGATGCGACAATGTTCTCGATTGTGAATTTCGGCTTGAAGCCTGCGGGAGGCTTTGTCTTTGCATAAGGTATGAGAAGCTTAAGGGTGCGCTCAATGGTAAATTGCACGTCCTTTTCATTTTTTGCGCCAGTGCATATCACTTTGCCGTTCTTGAAGAGAAGAAGGGATGATTTGGGGTCCTGGAACTTTAGGATTGCGCCCGGGAACTGCTCGGGCTCGTATTCGACGTTCTTTAGCTTGTATGCTATCGAGTAGAGGTCAAGCTCAACGCCCAGCGATGCTGATGCGACGATATTTTCTATTTTGAAAACCGGCTTTATCTTAATCTTTTTCTTTGCCAAGTAAATGCACCCCGTTTTCAGGATTGAGGGAATGTTTTTAAAGGAACGAGGGTATTTATAAAGTCTACATATAAAAAGCAGCGCAAGTGGTAAGTGATCATAAGGTGCGGCCATGCCCCCTGTCGAATATAGGAGGCAGGCTGCGGGCGCATCTGCCGGGCATGCCCCGCACTTTGGTGCGGGGTTCGCCACACCTTATGAGAATACTTTTTGCGTACTGCAACATATTGGTGGGATAGATGAGACGCTCATTGGGAAAAATGTCGAAAAAGACGCGCGCGCTTGGGCACGCGCAGAGAACGCTTACGCCGGCGCAGCTTACAAAGAAGTATGCCGTCGGGCAGGATGTTGTGATACGGCAGCACTCCCGGTACGAGGGAATGCCTCACCCGCGCTACAGGGGCAGGGCAGGCCACATAACGGCCGTGCGTGGTGCATCTTACGAGGTAAGCATAAGGGATGGGAACATGAAAAAGATGCTTATAGTGCCGCCAGTTCATCTCCGGCCGGCAAAAGGTGAGTGATATGATAGGCAATTCCGTAACATCGACTCGGCATGCGCCGCTAACCGAAGTGCAGAAAATCCTCGAGGAGAGGCAGAAGGCAGGCGATTTCGGGTTCGAGCAGCAGACGTCCTTGGAGTACTCGAAGAAATTCGGCAGGGAAAAGTCCGAGGAGCTCATAAAAGATCTTGAGAAGGTTGAAAAGCTCAAGCCCGAGACTGCGATTAAAATTGCGGATATCCGCCCGAAAAGCTCAGGCACGCTTATGGCAATTCTTGCAAAGGACAAAATAGATGCGACAGAGGCTGAGATAAAGGAAATACTGGAAAAAGTGAAAAAAGCTGAAAAAGCATAAGGCTGATAAAGAGATTGAGTGTAATGTTTGCGACGTCAACAACTGCGGGCAAAAGCCCTAGTGTTGACATAATTGCTTTTAGCGGGTGCGCTTCGACGCAGGTGGAATATTGCCTCGCGCACCCGCAGTTGTTGTGGAAATATGGAAATGGAAGAGTGGGGCTATGTTGTGGATTTCCTGCCGGCAGGCAGGGCAGGGGAGCGGCTAGCCGAGCCCATGGCGCAGCTTATTGGAGAGAGGTATTTCACGCTTCTTGAAGTCACCCCAAAGCCGGGCATTAACCTGTCGCTTGGGCAGAAGGTATATATCGGAAAGGAGAACCGCGCCGAGATAGACAGGATAAGGCGCAGGATTGAATTTTTCGAGATGACGGCAGCTGCAAAAAACGAGCTTGAGGAAGTGCTCAAAATCGCAGTTGAGAAGCGGGAAGCTGACTTTGTCGGCTTCTTCAACAAGTGCGGGCCGGTCTCAATTCGTTTGCACCAAATCGAGCTTCTGCCAGGCATTGGAAAAAAGCACATGCAAGAGATACTTGAGCAGCGGGACATCAAGCCTTTCGAGAGCTTTGCAGATGTCCGAAACAGAGTCACGCTCATGCCAGACCCGGTGCACCTCATTGTTTCTAGGATAAAGGAGGAGCTTGGGGGCACTTCCAAGTATTACATGTTCGTGCGGCCGCCATCTTTGCACAAGGACGACGGCTATCGGGGCTAAAATGGGACCCAAAAAGGGCCTTGGCCAGCATTTTCTTTTTGATGAGCGCATTTTGCAGAAGGAGGCTTCCTGGGCAGATTGCAAAGGAAAGCGCGTGCTGGAAATAGGTGCAGGGGAAGGCAACCTGAGCAGATATATTGCAAAGGAAGCGGGGCATCTTGTTTTGGTGGAAATAGACCGGAAACTCTGCAAAGTGCTGCAGGAAAAGTTTGGCAATCGCAAGAATGTGCGCATTGTGTGCGGCGACATATTGGAAGAGGAAGGCATCCGCCACGAGCATTTTGACGTCATTGTCGGCAACATTCCCTATTACATAACATCTGACATCGTGTTCATGCTTGCGAAGATGGACTTTTCACGCGCAATACTGTGCGTGCAGCTTGAGTATGCGGAAAAGATGGCGGCGCTTGCAGGCTCTCACAATTACGGCAGGCTGTCAGTCACTGCGCAGGCGCAGTTTGAAATCGAGCTCCTTGACATCGTGCCCCCCAGTGCTTTCTCCCCCGCTCCCAAAGTGAATTCCGCGATAATACAGCTGGTGCGCACCGGGAAAGTAATAACCGAAGAAGATGGGAAAATAATCACAGCGCTCTTCTGCCACCGGCGCCAAAGTGTGAAAAAAGCGATATTCAACTCAAGGAAACTACTTGGAATCGAAAAAGCAGAGGCGCACGACATTAGAAAAAGGGTTAAATATGCAGAGCGGAAAGTATTCACGCTAACGCCAGAGGAGGTTGCGGAACTATGCCCGAGTCTTCGCTCACTGATGCGCACGTGAACGCGTTCTTGCTAAAGATGGCAAGCCAGATAGTGCTAGTCGGCGCAGGAACAATGGCATTCTTCACATTCTACACCTACAGCCTGCAGTTCACAACGCTTGCATTCCTTTTCCTCGTCATTGCCGGCTCGTTTTTTGCATGGCGCAGCATGCACTCCTCGCAAATCGTGCTTCTGCTGTCGCTTATCTTTTCCCAGTACATGGTGATGCAGCAGGTGCAATTCGACCTCACGATTCCGTTCATATTCCTGGATTTGGTGCTGGTGCTGCTTTTTTCAAGGATGGAAGAGCCTGAGTGAAAGTCAGGAAGAGAATGCCGGTTTTGCCCCTGCCGCAGCCTCAGGAAGAGAATATCCGGATTTTTTCCCCGTTCCTATTTGCAATGAGCAGTGCGTTGCCAGTCTGCCGTTCTGCAGCATATGCCACTCGGATAGTTCTTCCGCGCATGATTGCCTTGCCGCTCCACACCTGCCTGCCGTTCTCGCAGTCGAATATTTTCGCATCTGACAAATCCGCGCGCAGGCTGCTAAATTCAATGCGCGCCTTTTTGTCCGCGTGCTTTTTTGTGAAAATGAATTCGGGCTTTAGGATATCGAAGTAGAGGAGGATGCCAAAGAGGGCGGTGATGGCAAACATTGCCGCGATTGAGAGCGAAACTGGCACGGCAAATGCATTTTCCTGTGATTGAATGCCTGCCTCTTTTCTGTCATCCACGCTTGCAAAATACTGCTTTCCGTCGAAAAATATCGCCCATTCGCCTTCTTCCGATGCGTTTAGGATTGCCATGCCGCCGTTTAGCTGGAGGGAATATAGCTTGCCTGTCGGGGAGATTGCCCGAAGCGCAGTGTCGGAATAATCTCCGGATGCGATGAATTCCAGCTGGCCGCCGATTGTGGCATTTTTCACAAGAAGGCTTGAGGTTGGAAGAAGCATTGCAAATACGAGAAACAACAGCATGAGCATACAACACGGAAGCTGTTTAAAAAACAAAACGGGCCCGACGGGAATTCCTTATTCTCTTTTGATGCGTGCGCACAAAAGAAAACATTCGAACCCGCAACCTTCTGGTTCGAAGCCAGACGCGCTATCCGTTGCGCCACGAGCCCGTTATCTCTCTGCCCACGGTGGAATAAAAAGAGGGGGGCTTGGCACCTATTGCATGCCTTCTTCTGCCATCGGCGTGCCGAGTGCGCGGCTTGCCTGGCGCGCAGCCCTGATTTCCCGGGTGGCTGCTGCAGCAGTATTTGGAAGCGCGCCCATCACCGCGCCTGCGACAACTCTGCTGAATTGCATGAACTCTTCTTTTCTTGCCCTGTCAACGGCGGCTATCAAATCGGGAAGCCATTTTGCAACTCCTGGACGTGTTTTGTATACATAATACAATTGCGTGTTGCTAGGGAAGTATTCATTCGGCTGTACATCTATGATAAGGGCGCGCTCGCCTTTTTTCGAGTCTGCCGGCCGCATCTGCTGGCGGTTGCGGTGCTCAAGCCGCCCATTCCTTAAAAAGCCCCATCGCTGGACATTCCCAAAAACTGTGACTGCTTTGCCGTCCCGAAAATAGCACAGGTAGCTTCTTGTTCGGTTCCGCCCGTCTTTCAGGGTCACCTCATCAATAGGAGGATTGCCAAAGACGTGTTTGGAGATTGACGGTATCAACCGTGGTGTTTGCATTTCAACCGACAATTTATCGAAGTTGTTATTTTTATCTCTTCGTGAGCACTTCGCACCCGTCATGCGTGATGAGCACGCTGTGCTCGAACTGCGCCACAATGCCCCGTTTTGCCTCGCGCAATACGGGGTAGGGATGCAGCGCGCCGGAATTGAGAAGCTCCTTGAGTGCCGCATTTAGCGCTATTTTCGAGTTGAAAAGGGGCTCAATCCACCGCTGCGCAAAGGGGAGAGTAAGAAAATTTTCAACTGCAAACGAAAGAAGCTGGCGCGATTGCGGCAAGCGCACCTTTGCGGCTGAGCGCGCGGAGAATATCTCAACCTGCGGCGTGTCAATCACCATGCCTGCGCCATTTGTTGCAAAAGGCTCGATTGCGAATATGTCGCCCTCCTGGAATTCATAGGAGGCAGTTGTCTTTGTGTTTGGGATGCCGACTCCTGCGTGCAGGAGATAGGGCTCTATCTTGTGCCCTGTGAGGTTCTCGATGGGCTTGAAGCCGCGGGAGGTTATTTCATGCTCGATTTCAGCGCCTATTGCACCGTTTTTCTTTCCGGGCCGTATTGCCGCGATAGCCGTGTCAAGTGCCGCCTGCGAAGCCTCGAGCATCTTGCCGTACTCACCTGACAAATCAATGGAAACTGCGGTGTCCCCGCAGCAGCCGTCAACCTGCACGCCAAGGTCCACCTTCACCAAGTCGCGCTCGCCAATAATGAGCACAGAGCCGTGCTCGGGCGTAAAATGCGCGGCAATGTCGTTTATGGAAATGTTCACCGGGAAGCCTGGCCTAAAGCCGTCGTCAATCATCATCTTCTCAAGGGATTCTGCTATGTCAAGGGCGGTTTCGCCAGGAAGCACAAGCTTCTGCGCGACAGATGCGATTTTCGCGGTTTGGGCACCTGCCTTGCGGAAGCACTCTATCATGTGCGCAAACTCCTCCTCCTCGCTCATCTCGTGCTCTTCGCCTTCTTCATGCACATGGCCTTCCGTGCCGTGCATGGGGTTTTCTTCGTTTATATCAGCCATAAAAATCACGTTTATTCCAGAATCCGAACGAGCTGCGAAAGCCGATGGATGCGAAAATCAGGAACCGCGCGCAATCCGCTGCTTTCTTTGCGCGCCAATTCCTCCAACGCTTGTGTTAGCATTGCAGTATGAAAGCCCGCCTCCTTTGCAGGCGCGATATCCTTGTCAGGCCTGTTTCCCACCATCAGGCACTCGCCTGGCTTGCAGCTTATTGCTTTGGCTGCTGACAGATAAAAAGCCTTGCTTTTCCTAGGCGTTACGAACACCTCGGAGAAATGCTGCGAGAGCCCGAGCCGGAAGAGCTTGTCCCACTGCTTGATGGGCTTGCCTTCTGATGCGGCATAGAGAAGATAGCCGCGCTTTTGCAATTGCAAAAGTGTTTTTCCCGCATCGGCATGCGGCTTCATGCGCAATTTCGTGTTGTGGTATGCGACAATTCCAGCAGCTATTATTTTCTCGCGGGCCCTGCATCCGAATTTCGAGCATACGTGGTCGAAATGCCGCTCGTAATTCGAGCCGTGCAATGAAACTTCCTTTTCTATCGCTGCCAGGACTGCTGCCTGCTTTGCACCGATGCCTGCCTGCACCATCGCGGCAGCGGCATTCTTCCTTGCAGTTGCCGCGAATTCCGAAGTAGGGAAGAGCGTGTCATCGATGTCAAAGAAGATTGCGCGTATTTGCATGGGAAAATCACCTTTTTGCATAATATAAACTAACTTTTCTGGGCAGCAATCGCCCCGTAGCCCGGCATCCATCTTTCTTCCATGAATATCACGTGCTCACAGTTGCGGATTACATTTGGGAATTTTTGGCGCATTTCATCGATTATTTTGTTGAACTGCAGGTAATTCTCAACGACAAACTCGAATTCCGCCTCCCATGGCGCAAGACTGCGTATGTAGTAAACAGAATGGGGCTCTTGCTTCATCCATTCCATGAGCGCAAGCTCTTCCTTGTGCGATAGCGATTTGAAATATATTATTGCCTTGAAGAACTCGTATCCCAGCTTGTTTATGTCAACATCAATCCGGTAAGAGAGGATTATGCCCAATTCTTCCATGCGCCGCATCCGCCTTCGCACGATTTCAACCGTGGATTTTGCCTTGTGCGCAAGTTTCGTAAGCGGGATGCGCGCATCATTTGCAAGGATGTCGATTATTTCAAAATCCAGCCCATCGAGCTTGTTGTGCACTACGTTGCCTGCGAATACGACGCTTTTTTGCGGGGCGTTTTCAATGAAATATTTCTTGTTGTACTGCGCCGTGTCCACCATCACGCCAAGGAGCTTTCTGACTATGAGCTTGCGGAACTGCGCGCAAATGGCGTTTATCTCCTCATAATATTCGGTTATGCCCCGCGAGAGGATTGCGAAAATGCAGTCAAACGCGCCGTCGGATATCCCATACCAGTAGATGTTTTTGCGGGTGCGCAGGAACTCGTAGAACTTCTGCCTCTCTTGCGGGATGTTTTCCAGCTGGAGATATACCTTGAACATATAGAAGCCAAACTTGTTCGGGTTTATCGAGGTGAGATATCCGGTGATTATGCCTTTTTCCTCAAGCTGCCTTATGCGGTATTTCACGGCTTCGCGGGACTTTCGCACTTTTTTGGCAAGCTGCGTTGCTGAGATGCGGCAATTTATGTCAAGCTCCGTTAGGATTCTCCTGTCGGCGATGTCGAGCTTAATGGTTTCCTTTTCCATTGATTATTACCATATTTTGCAATATTTATAATCTTTTCACATTTTCTGGTCAAAAATTGCTTGAAAGTTTAATATTAAAGAAAGTGCCATAAAGACCCATGGCGACCAACCAACATTCAGATGCAGTGAATAAGGCATGGAAAACCGCATGCCATGTGCTCTTTGGCGAAGAAATTGGCGAGCTTGGGGAGTTTGCCCCATACCTATCAGAAATGATGACCCCTTATGCGATGAAAAAATCCTGCGTTTCGGGAAAAGACGTGATGGTTTCGCTCCCCTACTACCCCCAGGATGCGAAATTCATATCGCAGGAGGAGATGGGGCAGCTCAAATTCGCGCCCCTGAACACGAATGAGATAAAGGACATTGATTCGCTCATTTGCGCAGTATCCGAGCGCTCTGTTTACTGCGGGAACAAGGTGTTTGGCAGGAACCAGAACATTTCATCAGTTGACAACTGCGTGGATTGCTTTGGCGTGGAGAATTCACACAATGTGCACAACGTGAAATATGGCGCATACCTTGCATACGTGCGCAGCGCGGAATACGTTTTTGGCATGGGACCGCATCCGCAGTGCAATTTCGCCATGCGCTCGTGCGATGGCATTGATGTGAACCGCGTTTTTGAGACCTTTTACTGCGGAACTGTCAGCGATGCGCATTATGCCTTCAACTGCACAGGCTGCACAAACATCATGTTCTCATTCAACCTGCGCTCAAAGCGCAATTGCATCGGGAACCTCGAGCTGCCCCAAGACAGGTTTGCTGCCCTTAAGAAAAAACTTCTTGCGGAAATGGCAGATGAGCTGCGCAGGAAGAAGAGGATTTTCTCAATTGCGGATCTCGCATACATTGGCAGGGATAGGAAGAACATCCCTGAGGAAAAGGTGGCATTTGACGGGGCAGTGCCAAAAAAAGTCGAGGATGGATTTGAGGCAACCACGCGGATTGTGCTGGGGCATGAACATCGCGGCATAAAAGGATACGGGCAGTGGCTTGCTAAGCGTGCGATGAAAATAAGGAAGGTGCATGGCGCGTTTGGCAAGCCCACTTACAAGCTTGAAGAGCTGCCACTCATTCGCGAAGTGCCTGCAGACAGGCTTATTGCACTATCTGAGAGGGATGAGTGCGCAAAAAAACATATTGAAATGGCACAGCATGAGCAGCCAACACTTGGAGAGATTGTGAAACGTGCCTCCAAGTGCGCTTACTTTTGCGCGGAATTCTCAGACGGGCAGAGCCAGAACTGCGTGGATACCCCGGCAGTGTTCGGAGGCTCAAACATTTACAAGGTATGGGACACCACCAAGTCCAAGAACTCGGCATACTCGACAGGAGTGATACAATCCGAGCACATTTTTGGAGGGTACCTCAGGATGCTCAATTCCCAGTTTTGCATAAACTGCTTTGATTCCACAGATGTGAAGAGGTGCTTTGAGGTGGACAGCTCATACTCGTCCGCAGACTCGTACTTCTGCCACAACTGCGAGAACATTGAGAACTCCATGTTCTGCTTCAACGCAAAAGGGCTAAGGTACGCGATAGGGAACACGGAAGTTGGCAAGGAGGAATTCCTGCGCGTGAAGAAAATATTGCTCGAATATGTGAACAGGGAGCTTGAGGGGAAAAAGAGCTTGCGGCTCGATATTTTCAGCATCGGCAATGCAAAGCAGGCAAAGCATTAGCCCTATGTTTTTCACATATTTTTTCCTATTTTTGTTAATTTTACTATTTTTTCACATTTTTCGGTCAAAATTTTGAAGAAAGTTTAATCTACATCTATTACACCAATAAACACCATCAAACACATGGAGGCGGTGAAAATGGAAATGATAAACGGAAAAACCGGCGGCAACGTTCCAAAGCCGCCGCAGACTGGGAAACCGTTTGAGAAAATGCAGGCGGCTCCAGACAGGCTGCTTGCCGAGAGGCTAGCCAGCGCAGTGACAAGCAGGAATATTGAAGGAATTAAGAGGGCAGTTGCAGAAGGCGCGGATGTCAATGCCGCAAAGGTCCGCTTCTCTACAATAGTGAATTATTCGAAACACTCACTCGAGGTCTCGCCGCTCGCATTCGCGCTTTTCCATTTTGATGCCAAAATGGCAATGGCGATTCTAGAGCTTGGGGGCAGCCCGGATTGCCGTGTCCCATATTATTTGCATGGGCTCAGACATCAGACTGCAATCGAATCTTGCTTCAGAATGTGTTTCCAGGGATGTCCACAGTGGATAAATGACATTCCGAGGGATGAGCGCGTGGCATTGTATAAATATCTGCCCCCTGAAGGGGGCAGTTTTCCTATATGAAGGACACCAGACTCATTTGGTCAAAAGTCTTTTGCACCTCCACAACTGATGTGGAA
>JAGVIA010000090.1 GCA_020056305.1 archaeon
AAGTACAAAACGCCAAACGAGTATTTGATGGAGGTGACGGGCAAAGGTTTTTGTTTTGAAGCCCTAAAATGTGTGCAGGAATGAGGGGGTCATTCCAGTGCGCCATCTGACCAGAGCCCAGCGTTACGGTCGTTATCCAGACGTCCCAGAGGTCGAAATAGACATCGTACCAGTCCTGGTCAACATATATCGATTGGATGTTGCGGAAGGGCACCACTATCTCGCTCCAGCCAAACACGCCCTTGCGTATCATCAGCGTCTGCCCATTTTCATCGTAAAAATACTTTTTCATATACATGCTTTCGTACCAGTAGAGAATGGCGCCGCCTGCAAGCATGCACAGGAGAATGATTGCGGTTGCACCCCATGAGAGAACTGACATTACACTATTTGACGAGAGAAGCGCAAATGAGAGGCAGATTAGCAAGAGCTGTATTGAGAGCAAGCCAAAAAATGCAACGGTCTTCTTGATGGGCTTTTTCGCAGACAGGGGAAACGTTGTGCGAAGCGGCGTTGGGCTTTTCGGATAGGATATGCCAGTTATTTGCAGCAGCCTTGCCTGAAGCGCCCGTGCATCTGAGAGCCGCAAGGATGGGATGTGCTCAGTCATCATGGCAACAGCCACACTCCCGCCCTTTCTGCCCTGAACCACATCGCGGGAGCCAGTCTCGATGTGCAAGCTTGCTAGCCCGACAAAGCTTTCAAAAAACCCGCAATAGAGCTTGATATCCTGTATCTTTTCGTAGCGGAGCACCTTTTTTTGTCGGCTTAGGAGCCCAAGGGCAATTGACAGGCCTTCGGGGCCTATTGAATATGAATAGGTGCGCTCGTCAATGAATGCCATTACAAATGCCAGCCCGAGCAAGAAGGCTGCGAATGCGAAAACCAAAATGCCGAACACCACTGCGGCTGATGAAACTACCGGTACGATTGCAGCAAGACAAAATAGGCCAATGCCAAATAGCGCCAGCAAGGCAATTAGCCATCCGCCGCCCACCAGGTGTCCCATTAGGAATTGGTTCTTGTACGGGTTTAGCGCAGTGTCTTTAGGGGCTTGGACATGGATTTTTGTCGCTTGTGCTGGCTTTGAACCTGCTCCAGCCGCAAATGGCATTGCTTTTTGCACCGGCGCGCTCTTGCTTAAGTCAATTTGAGCTTGCAGCATTTCCTGCATTTTCTTGGCATCGGAAGGGCTTAGGTATTGTATAACTGCGGACATTGCTGACTGGTATGACATTGATTTTGCAACAACATTCTTGAGCCCGAATATGCGCAGGATGAAGGGCTCGTTGACATCTATGTCCTGTATGTTGCGGTAGAACAGCATGGTTTCGGATGGAGTGATCCAACCCTTGCGAATCCAGAGGCCGTCTGAGCGAAGCTCGTAGCGGAGGCATTCGAACTCTTTCTTGATCCAGAACGCAAGGATAGGCGCAAGCGGTATGATGAGGTAGACAAGCGGGAAGCGCAGGAACAAAAGCAACAATGCAAACGTCAGTATCGCGCTCCCAAGCTCAAACCAGTATCCCATAGGGTCTGGCGTGAATTTGGCGAGTGTTTTTATCCCGGGCGCAGCTTCTTGCGCGCTTTGCACGGCAAATGATTTGCTTCCTGCGCGCTGTTGCGTTGTTTCCTTCCCAAATGATCCCATCAGGAGCGCGCGGAGCTTCTCATTTGTTTCCTTGTCCAATCCGTCTATGTGCGCCTGCGCGCCGGACGTGAGAGAGGCGGATGAGAAATGAAGGTCAAAGAGGCCAAACAGGCGGTCAAGCAGGTCCTGGTCAACATAGATATCCGAAACTTTTTCAGATGGGATTGTGATTGAGTGCGGGAAGAAAACGCCTTTTTTTATTTCCAGCCCGCGCTCCGTCATGTCGTAGAAATATACCTTGTAATATTCGCGCGACCAGAGGTAGATTCCCCCGAATGCTAAGATGAGGAACAGGAATGCGATGATGGAGAGTGCAGGGCTTGCCGCAAGCAGGGCAAATCCGACAAAAAGAATTATCAGCCCAAAGCCGATGGAATGCTCTAACGCCTTCTTGATCACTTTATTGGGGTGAAGCGGGTATTGTTCGCGTAATGCCATGCCATCAGCTCATTCTGCCATTCCCTTGTGCAATCTTGAAAGCTCAAGAAGCTCCTCGCGGAATTTCTGTGCGACGGGCAGGGGAAGGTCAGGCACTGCTTCGCTGCCTGCAGGCGTGGATACAACGACTGTTGCAAGTCCCAGCAGCCTGCCGAGTATGTGCTGAGACACCTGCGCATCCTGGATGTTCTCGTATGGTATCATGTGATACTTGGGGTCGATTGCGCCCCTGCGGAGGAAGAAATATTCCGGCTGGAGGGAAAAGCGGAATGTGGAAATGAGGAACAATATTTCAATCGCTTCGGATGCAGCCCATGGAAGCGCGAGGAACGTGCCAGCCGCAATCACGTGAAACGGGGAGTAGCCGAAGGGAGGCGCGGCTAATGCGCAGAGCAGCACGAGCGCCGCGTATATTGTGAGTATTACAAGAAACGAGAAGAAGCGGGTTATTTGGGATATTGGATGTGGGTTTGCATAAGTGATA
Source organism: archaeon (assembly GCA_020056305.1). Lineage (GTDB taxonomy): Archaea > Micrarchaeota > Micrarchaeia > Anstonellales > Anstonellaceae > JAGVIA01. Next base: position 2,574 of record JAGVIA010000090.1, read on the forward strand.
GAGCATTCCTCTTCCATTATCTTTCGCGGCGGCAGGCTGTTCCCTGCCGGGCGGAGGTAATCATGCGATGCGGCAGGCGGGCTTTGCCTTGCTTGGGCTGTTGCCATAACGGAAATTAGCTTGATAAATTTTATAAGGAAGCCCCCGACGAGATTTGAACTCGTGGCCTTCTGCTTACCATGCAGACGCTCTGCCGCTGAGCTACGGGGGCACGAAAAAATCGTGAGATTTTTTCGGCAGTCGTGAACGAAGTTCACGACTCAATGGACAAATTCAGTAGAATTTGTCCAGCAGTCGAAAGTGCACTTTCGACTCAATTAAGGAGAAATCATTTTGCAAAAACGTCCTTTAAAACTATGGTGTCTTCGCGCCCGGGCCCGACAGACACTATGTACATCGGAACGCCGATGTCCTTGGAAATGAATTCAAGGTAATCGCGCGCCTCTTTTGGCAGCGCCGCGTAACCCTTCTTTGCAAATGCCTTCCATTCCTTTTCCGGCATGTCTAGCCATCCCTTGAAAGATTTGTAAACTGGCTTGCAGCGCGCGAATTCCTCCTGCGTCTGGGGCATGAAATCGATTTTCTTCCCGTCAAGCTCGTAGTGCGTGCAGATTTTTACCTCGTCAAATCCGGCAAGCGTGTCAAGGCGTGTGAATGCAATTCCAGTGAAGCCGTTTATCCATGTGGAATAGCGGAGCGTGACCAAATCCAGCCAGCCGATGCGCCGTGGCCTGCGGGTGACAGTGCCGTATTCATCGCCCTTGTCGCGTATTTTCTGACCAGTCGCATCATTGAGCTCTGTTGGGACAGGTCCTGCGCCCACGCGAGAAGTGTAAACTTTCACAACGCCTACTACCTCGTCTATTTTTTTTGGCGGGATGCCAGTGCCCGTGCATGCGCCGCCTGCCGTTGTGTTTGAGGAAGTGCCAAATGGATAGAGGCCGTGGTCGATGTCAAGCATCGCGCCCTGTGCGCCTTCCAAAAGCACGTTTTTCTTTTTTGAAATTGCGCTAAAGAGCGCAAATGTCGCATCGCCGATGTAAGGGGAAAGAAGCCTGCCATATCCAGAATATTGCGACAAGACGTCCTTATAGCCAAGGTTGAAAGTTTTGCCGTAAATGCCAAGCTGCTTTACCTTGAGGTCGTGCATTTTCTCAAGCTTTTTGGAAAGCGCATCTTGTGAGAGCAAATCTGATGCGCGGATGCCGAATCTTGCAGCCTTGTCAGAATAGCACGGGCCGATTCCGCGGCGCGTTGTGCCTGCTGCCAAATCGCCTTTCTTTTCCTCTTCTGCACCATCAAGTTCGAAATGATAGGGAAGCACAATGTGCGCACGTCCCGAAATTAGAAGAGTGGGAGTTATGCCTGCAGCTTTCACTTCCGTGATTTCGTCAAGCAGGCGCTTTGGGTCAATGACACAGCCATTGCCAATGACATTTGTCTTGCCGGGGTAGAGCGCGCCTGAGGGCATGAGGTTGAACTTGAACTTTTTGCCAGCAAGCACTATAGTGTGGCCTGCGTTTGCGCCGCCGCAATAGCGCGCGACATAATCGGCTCTCTGCGCATAAAGGTCGACAATTTTTCCCTTTCCCTCGTCGCCCCACTGGGCGCCAATAACTGCAGCTACGGACATAATATCACGGATATTTCTACCACTCAATGTTTTTTATCCTGCCTTTTTGTATTTCACCTATCTTTTTGCATGCCATTGTGACGCACACGCCAAGCGCATCCTCTACTGCATCTGGATTGGTGCCTGTTGCGCCTGCTGCATGCGGATGCCCGCCTCCCGTGCCATTTATGAGGGGGGCGATTTCCTTGAGAATTGGTGCGACAGAGAAGCCCTCTGGCATGCCGCGGCGGCACCTGCCGGAAATGCGCGCAGTGAGCTTGCCCTTGTGCCCCACGAATGCTACGTCCGCGCCCAAATTTATGAATGCCATTGCAACATGCGCTTCAAACGAGTTCACCACTGATGATGCGACAATGTATTCACCCTGCGTGTTGAAGCGCAAATTCTGGCAGGATTTGAGAAGCTCCAATCGCTGGGAGTATTGCGGCGGCACAAAATTTTCATATAAGAGGCGGTCGTATGGCATTTTGGCTGCTGCCAATAGCTTGCCCATCACTTCGAATGTGCGCGGGTTGGCGGATGAGAAATTCGCGGAATCGGATATGATGCCTGCTGCAAGGGCATGCGCGGATTTTGCATCTATTTTTGGAAGCACAAAATAGAGGAGCTCGCAGACTGCTGCAGCAGTCTCATCGATGAGCTCAAGCTTTGCAGACAATTTGTCGGAATGCATTGTATGATGGTCTATAAGGAGGTCGATTTTGCGAGTTGCCATGTGCGGGGCAAGGTTCGCACTTGAGCAATCAATCAGTATGGTTGCTGCAAAATCCGTATCCTTCACTTCGGAGAATTTTGCAGGAGAAAAATCATTCGCCACACAGAATTTCTTCGCCTCGGCATTGAGGTGGTCTGGCATTGCTATTGTTGCACGGGGCAGGCAGCGCGATAGCGCAAATGCGCCTGCAACTGCATCAAGGTCGCCGATGGAGTGGAAGGTGATGAGGACGGATTTGCGGGAAAGGGAGGAAAGATAGCGCTTTATCGTGGGGAAGGAGACCATGGAAAAGGAATGAGAAGAAAAGAAATAAAATGGCGCACTGGATGGCGCCGAAGCGGGAAAAGAATGACAAAACAGGCGCAATCGCGCCCATTGCTGCCATTTAGGATTGCGGCGTGCTTGCAGTCGCAGCCTCAAGCACGGAGCGCATCTCCGTCAGCTTGGCGCGCAGCTTATCCTCCTGCTTGCCAAGCGTGGTGACGCGAAGCCCAAAAGTCTCAAGCTTGTCCGTTATGTCGGATGCCGCCTCGTCGCGGGTGGTTTCAATGAGGATGTTGCCTGTTGCGCGGTATATTGCGCCCTTGCCTTTCTTGCCAAGCTCCTCCTTTGCCATCTTCATCTCCTCGACTTGGAGCTGCATCTGCTGCTTTTGCATTGCGACGACCTGGAGCTGGCGGGTCATGTTCTGGAACTCCGAGACCTGCCGCTCAAGCTCCTCGGCGTTTTTTGGAAGTGCCATTGAGTATCACCTGTTTTTTGTTGGTTTTCGAATGGTTAAAATGATTTGCATCAAACGAAGGTAGGAATTGGATGCGGCGCGAAGGGAAACGGCATCATCTGCAGAGATTTTTATCGTGAGCGTTTTCCCGCTTACTTTCACTTCCGAGCTTCCGCGCTTCTTGAACTCGGTTTCCTGCATTATTGCAGATGCTGCCGCTTTTGCCTCATCTGGTGTCGGAAAGTCGAATTCGAATGTGGCTCTCATGGCTCTGCTTTGGTCGGTTAGTTATTTATTCCCACCGAGCCAGATTGCACTATGGCCATTCAAAAGCGCTTTGACATGCCGCACCTCCACGCGTATGGCACGCCAGAGAGGAAATTCCGGGCAACTGTGGCAGATTGCCATGTTGACCCAAGGTATCTTAGGGCTGTGGTGCCGAAGTGGAATTTGGCATTTGCATGCGAAGTGCGCGGACCGAAATACACCGGCGATACCGGGTTTTACAAGCCAAAAGGATGGGCAATCACAGATACGAAACCTACGGGATACGCCCCCCTTCTGACCCCGGCTGAGGCTGAGTCTGAAAGGCGGAAAATCGAACATGCAGCGTCAGAGGAGATTGGCAGCAAGCGAATGGTTCTTGCAATTGAAGCCAGTGACATGGTGCAGAGTCTTGAGGAAATCGCATGGCTTGTGCCACTGAAGGAAAAATACCGTGCAGTGTCGGTGCAGCTTACGTATAACCACCAGAACCACATAGCCACGGGATGCTGCGTAAAGGTTGAAGACGGGATGGGCTGGCACTATGACAACACAAGCGGCTTGAATCCGAATAACGGCTTTGGCGACGAGTTTGTTAAAAAATTGCTTGAAGCCGGAATAACCGTAGACGTTTCGCACCTGAACAAGGCAAGCACGCTTAAGGTATGTGAAATTGCGCAGGGATTGGGAAAACCAGTCATTGCTTCGCATTCAAATGCCCTTGCTGTTTTCAACAAGAAGAACCTCCATTCGGAAACTGAAAGCCGCAGCGAGGGTGCACAGAGATGCCTTGATGATGGGGAAATAAAGGCGTTATTGAAAACCGGCGGCTTTGTCGGCCTGATGCCGGCGCCGTGGTTTTTGACTGAGGATATCAGAAAGGCGCATCCGCCAGCCATAGCAGAAAACATGAAACGGGAACTTGGAAGACCGCTTACCCATGCCGAACTAAAGGAGATTGCAGACGGGGCGAATAGTGCAGACATGGCAGCGCTGCGCAAGGGGAGCATAGATGTGCTGGTGAGGCATATCAAGCATGTGATGAGGCTTGCAGGAAAAAACGCCTCTTCCGCCGTGGCGCTTGCCTCGGATGCAGACCCGACTTGCATAACGCATGGATACGGGATTTGGAGAGTGAAGTGGGATACAAATCGCAATCGCGGAGAGCTGATCGCGGATCCGTTGCCAGAGTATTCCGAAATCTTTGATGACGTGGCAAGCAGGCTGAAAGGGAATTGGCCCGCAGAAGACATCGCCGCCCTTCTGCACGGGAATGCCGAGAGAATATTCGAAGCAGAAAAAAAATAGGAAAATTTCAATCCGTCCCGACTTCCTTCGCAATCGGCTGGCGCTCCTTGTAGAGCACGCGGCAGCCGCACGATGGGCAGCGGACCGACCTCTCAAGCACTTTTATCTTCCTGTGGCATTGGGGGTTTGAGCAAACATACATTGAGATTACCTCTTTTTGTACTCCGATGCAAGGCGCAATGACACTGTGCCCGTCGGGGTGGTAAGCGCATACGTGCCGCCTGCGAATACTCCGCCGCATGACTGGCATTCCCAGCGGGAGTTTGACTTGCGCTTCACCGCGGTCTTGCCGCAAGTGAGGCAGGCATACTTTGAGCTTTTTGACTTGCGTATCTTGTTTTCGCGCTTGCGCAGCTCTGCGCCGGACCGTACATTGTTTCCTGACATATCAAATCACCGTTATTGCAGCAATGACCTTAGCTCCTTTCCTTTCGCAAAAGATATGTCCACAAGGGACATTATATCCTTTTGCGTGAACGCGCCCCAGCCGCCTTTCTGTATGGCGCACACGTGCTCTGGCGTGGTCGCAATCGTGATGCGGCCGTCCATGCCCTTCTCCTCGTCAAAGGACGGATCGAGCAAAAAGGACGTGTCTGCCTTTGCAAAAGTGCAGGTGACAACATCCGAGGTAAGCTTGAGCTTGCCTGCGGACTCGGAGCGAATTATCTTGCCATCCTCCACCTTTGGCATGCGCGCGGATTTCAGCGCAGCCATTGCGGCAAGCCCTGCGGCATCAAAGAAGTTGCCGTCAAAGTCAAGCACCCAGATGTCGACATAGATGCCCAGCACCTTTTCCTTGTCGATGTAAAAGGACTTGAGGTCGATTGTGTTCGAGGAGCGGATGCCCCTGTCCACAACGCGCGCAAGCTCGATTGCCTCCTCGCGAGGCGGGCCTGTCTCAAAAGTGCCTGATGCAAGTGGCACAAGCTCTGCGCCTGTTGAGAGCACGCCTTCGTCAGGCTTGTCTGCAAAAGGCTTTGCAATGTCGAATTTGACGCCTACTAGTATCTGGGTCTTGCCAAGCGAGACAAGGGCAGAACCTTCCGCGTTTGGCACCGGGTTTTTCTGTATGCCAATATCCCGGTAAGAGTACATGTCACGGCCGTCTGCGCGCCTGCCTGTTGCAATGAGGCGCCTTAGCGCATCGCGCGAAAGTTCGTCTAGTATTTCCATAGTTACACCTCTGAGTCAATATTACATCTCAAGCTTCGGGGCGGTTTTGCGCTCATACACTTGCTGAAGCGCGGCCGCCTGCATTGCGGAGATTTTTTCCGCTGCACGCTGCACCATTGTAAGCCCGGTGTCGATTTCATCGCGTGTGAGGAGCCCATCCATCTGGAAGAGCAATATTTCGCCGTTTCGCGGCGCGATTGCGACAGGCATGTCGGATTCTCCGTAGTTGTCCTCCTCCTTTGAGCAGTCAAGCACGAGCTGGCCGTCTGCCTTGCCAACGGCAACTGCGCACACCAGGTCGCGCATTGGGATGCCGGCATCCGCAAGCGCAACCGCTGCGGCAGTCACTGCCGCGCAGCGTGTGCCGCCGTCGGACTGGAGCACCTCGATAAAGATTTGGATTTGCGTTTTTGGGTATGCCTCGGATATGATGACGTTTTCGAAAACCTCGGAAATGACCTTGGAGAGCTCGACTGAGCGCCGCGATGGGCCGCTCCTGCCATGCTCCTCAAGCGAGCAGAAGGGCGCCATGTTGTAGCGCGCGCGAACTACTGCGCGGATGAGCGACTGGTCATGGCGGGGGATGCACTCGCGCGGGCCGTAAACGCCTGCGAGTATCTTGTTCTTGCCCCACTCCACGTATGCCGAGCCGTTTGCATCGTTTAGCACGTGCGCGGTTATTTTGACCGGGCGCAGGTCTTCCATTTCCCTGCCATCCAGCCTCTTTCCATCTATGATGAGCTGCGGTTTTTCCATATATATTCACCTTGAAAAATCCATTTGATTTATGAAAAATTATTGCTTGCCTGCCGATGCAAGGAAGTCTGACACGCGGTTTGTGAGGCCGGAGATGTGCGCCTCATGCTCTATTTTGCGAAGAGTCCTTATCGCAAGGTCGGAGTTGCCCTGCGAGGAAACCCAGGCATAGCCGTTTCGTCCTGCATATATTTCGCATCCGGTCTTTTCCTTGATGATGTTTATCATTGAATTCTTCTTGCCAATCACGCGCGGTATTTTTGCAGGCCCGATTTGCACAAGCGTGCCGTCGCGCAATATTTTCGCATCCTCAAGCTCTAAGCTTTTGACCTCGTCAACAAGCCTTATCGTGGCGGCAAGCACATCGCCAAGCGCAAGCTTGTCGCGGCAGTCGCGCGAAGATAGGTATGCTGCTGCAGGAGTGCGTATGTTGATGCTGTAGCCTGAGAATTTTATCTCGGACACGAAGCCCACGATGCCATCCCCGGCAAGCGGCTCGTAAGGCCCGCAGAGCGGGATTAGCTTGTGGTCGTCTGTCAGAAGCGACATCACTGTAGCATATGTTTTGCCGTTTTCCACGTACGCATAGCCCATTTTCAGCGGCTTGTCAGCCACCATTTGACCGGGCACGATTATGTTCGACATATTCTCACCAACACATATCTGATAATTGCAATTTTCACTTCACTATCTTTGTCTGCGCTGTTCCCGCCGTTGCCTTGTTGAGCCTGTCGTAGAAGCTGCTCTGCAATCCCGCAGCCATCTCAAGCACGACTATGATGCTCCCGTCCTTTTCCCATTCCTCCTTCTGTATCCCAAACGACTTGAGCGTGCCATAAATTCTCTGCGCATATTCAGGCCCGACGCGGACAGCGATTCGCACATGCTCGAACTTGAGTGGAAGCAGCAGGCGAAGCGCCTTGACAACCTCCTCAATCTGCATGTTCGCATCCTTGAACGCGTCGATGTGCACCCGTGATTCCTCAATAGCATTCTCAAGGCGCATCTGCGTGTGCGGCGCGCCTGTGCGCGGGTCAATGCACTCGCGCGCCAGTATCGTGATGATCTGCTTCTTTTTCTCCTCGAGCATTTTTCGTTTCTGCTCGGTTGTGAGCTGCACTTCGCCTTTTTCGAAGATGCGCTTTGTTATCTCCATGATGTCGGTGGTGCCAAACGCCTTTTGCAGCTCGCTTGACTTGCACCGCTCGCCCTTGCGGGCGTTCTTGAAAACCTCCTCGACAACGAGAATGTTGTTGAGGTCCTTTTTCTGCCCCTGCTTGTACATGTAGGCAAGGTCAGGGTCGACAAGTAGCTCGTAGCGCTCGCCCAATATCTCTATGTGGGCGAGGATTGAGCTGTCAAGCGATGTCATTTGCTTTCACTTTGGGTTATTTTAGGTACTTTGCCACTTCGACAGGCGACAGCACCGTGAATTCCTTCTTTTTTACCGTGCAAACTGCGATTTCGATGTTGGATGGCGTCAGGTTTACATCGGAGACCTTCTTGAGGGCGCGCAATGACATCGCGATTGCCTCTTCCGTTGTCATGCTCTCCTTGTACTCCTTTTCGAAATGCTCGTCAACTTCCTTCTTGCCAGAGCCTATTGCGTCCGCCTTGTAGCCCGTGAGGGCGCCGGAGGGCTCTGCCTCGAAAAGCATGGGCTTTGAGTCCACGCCTGCAATCAGGAGGGATACGCCGAATGGGCGGATGCCGCCGTATTGCGTGTAGACCTGCATGAGGTCGGTGAGTTCCTTTGAGATGAGCTCAACGGATGCCGGCTCTGCGTATGCAAGCCTGTGGCGCTGCGACTCGTTGCGCGCGATGTCCACAAGGCGCCTGGCATCCGCGATAAGGCCCGATGCCGTTGCAGCGATGTGAGTGTCAATTTCAAATATCTTCTTTAGTGACTCTGGCACGATGAGCTTTGAGCTTGCGTTCTTGTATGCCACAAGCACAACTCCGTCTGAGCACACGACGCCTGCGGCTGTCGCGCCCCTGCGCACCGCCTCCTTGGCGTACTCTACCTGGAAGAGCCTGCCATCAGGCGAAAACACTGTTATTGCCCTGTCATATGCCTGCGGGGAAACACCTGCGTACATAAACACACCTCGCAAAATGATAAGAAAGAGGTTATTCTATTTGTCTCTTTTACAGAAAATCTTTTGCCGCGCACCTTTAAAAGGCTTTTGAGGTCGAAGCTAAACATGGCAACGGGGAAGATTGCCCGAAAATCGGCGGAGGGATGCGGCCGTGAGTCGCTAATCCATTATTGCATAGCGCCCCAGTAGCCTTTTTTATTCTTGCAGCAGTATTCCCCGCAATGGAAAAATGCATACTCCTAGTGTGCGACGGCTTGGGCGACTTGCAGCAGGGAGGAAAAACGCCCCTGATGGCTGCGAACACACCGAACCTTGACAGGCTCGCTGTGCAGGGAAGCTGCGGGCTCATGTATCCTTTGGGGCCGGGCATTGTGCCTGGCAGCGACACGTCGCACTTGTCTCTTTTTGGCTATGACCCCAGGAAATATTACTGCGGCAGGGGAGTGTTCGAGGCGCTTGGCGCAGGCATTGCACTCAAGAAAGGAGATGTTGCATTCCGATGCAATTTTGCGACAGTGGATGCGCAGATGAACATACTTGACAGGCGTGCTGGAAGGATTGGCACTGATGATGCAGCATCGTTGGGCAGGATGCTGGATGGAATGAAGCTGAAAGGTGCGGAAGCCACGTTCAAGTCCACTGTGGAGCACCGGGGCGCGCTTGTGCTGCATGGAAGCGGTTTGTCGCCGGATATTTCCCCCACTGACCCGCATGGGGAAGGAAAGGTGCAGCAGTCCAAGGGCATTGACGCTGCGGGAAAGAAAACAGCGGATGCGCTGAATGCTTTTACGAAGAAATCATTTGACATATTGGATGGCGCGCTTGTGAATAAGGAGAGGAAGAGCAATGGCTTGCAGCCTGCGAACATCGTGCTTTCAAGGGGCGCAGGCACGCTCTGCCCTGCGCCTAGCTTTTATGAAAAATATAATTTGAATGCCGCATGCGTTGCTGGAGGCTCGCTTTACAAGGGAGTTGCGGCATTTGCGGGAATGAAAGTGCTTGATGTCAAGGGAGCGAGCGGGACTGCGAACACGGACTTGGATGCAAAAGTTGCTGCTGTGGAGGGGGCGCTTTTGGAGAATGACTTTGTCTTCATGCATGTGAAGGCAACTGACAATTTCGGGCATGACGGGGATTTTGACGGGAAGAAGGCGATGATTGAGAAAATTGATGCGGCAGTTGGAAGGCTCATGGCATTGGGTGCGACAGTGGTGGTGACAGGCGACCATTCCACGCCGTGCAAATTGAAGGCGCACTCCGCGCACCCTGTGCCTGTTGGCGCGTGGGGAAAATACGTGCGAAGCGACTCTGTTTTGAAATTTGATGAAATTTCATGCGCGGGCGGGCAGATTGGAAATATTCACGGGCTGGAACTGATGCCAAGCATTTTGTGCTGGATGAATGCTGCGCCGATGCACGGGACATAAGGGAAGAGAGATGGGATAATGCGAAAAGAAAAACCTTAGCGGCAGCCATTAAATGCGCAAAAAAGTGATGAGTGCATCTTGCTTTCGCTGTTCCTATTTTGAAAAAAATGAAAAGAAAAAAAGGAGGTGCTTACTGCTGCACCTTTGTTGTCAGGGTGCCCTTCGTTATTCTTGGCGGGAAGTTACTCTGGTCGTCGGCAAGGTTGTAGTAGAGGTAGAGTATTCCATTATAGTCCTCTCCCGCTTGCAGCGCAATGCCGTTTGCCTTTGTGCACGTTATCTTTGTTCCTTTGTCCCCTCCCATCAGGAACTGCCCCTGCGGCGCCACGTTGACATTGGGGTCTATTTTTTGGGCCGGGGCTGTTCCAGGGTCTGCAGGAGGCGTAACCGCGCGGTCGTTAGTGCAGAGATATCCCTTCAATGTTATGCTCTGCGCGAAGCCGTTTGTCACGGTGCCGTAGAGATTGTCGTTTGTGCCCGTTTTCATAAGCGGCTTGCCGCACGAGAGCGTCGCGTCGCTAAACGAGCACTGCTCAGGAGAGCGGAACGGGTTGATTATCAACAATACCGCAAGAACGATGACAATGACGAGCAAAGCCCATCCGTAAGTCATCAGATATTCCATCGCTGCTTGGCCTTTCAAATCAACCACCTCATAAGTATTCTGCAATGCTAACGGGGCTATAATTTAAATGCATTAGCTCGGGGCAAAATCGCCCATTACTTTATCGCACTTGACAGGTAGATGTCAAGGGCGGAGCTTACCAGAAAGAAGATGAGCAGCGAGCCCCCAAGTATGAAGGGCACGAAGCGGATGCCGTCGCGCTTTGAGCCTGAGCGTATCACGCCTATTATGAGCGATGCGAATACTGCCGTGACCACTGCAGAGGCAAACGTGAAATAATAGAACAGCTCGGAAGAAACAGAGGGCGGCGCAGGATGCAATATGCTGCTTGAAGGCGCGCTTGCGAGTGCGGGATTGGAGAGGAACACCCCTTCGAGTATGCCAATCAGCTTGGTGGAAACCGCAAAGAGGAAAGGCGTGCCGATTGACGCTGCAAACACTATGAATATTATGTACATGATGAGCGACGCCGCAATTTCCTTTGAGATAAGCTGCATGTTGCGGCTGTCCTCTGCGGTGCGCTCGAGTATTTCTGCAAGCTCGCCGCCCGATGCCATGCCCTGCTTGATAAGCGCCACTGCGCGCTTTACGGACTTGGAGTCAAAGCGGTTTGCCAATCCGTCAATGGCGCGCGCAAAGGGCACGCCGCCGAAAGTCTGCTTGGATACTATTTCTACCTCTTTTGAGAGGGTGCCGAATTCAGGCTTTGCCGCATACCAGAGAGCCTGGTCTATTGACATGCCTGCGCGCACGTTTGAGGCTGCAAGCAAAAGGAAGTCCGGAAGCACGTTGTCCACGAATTGCTTTCGGCTCTGCGCTGATAGCAGGAGAAGCACATAGGCGATAAGGCCGACAATTGCCACTGTGGCAACGATGGAAAATGCAAGCACAAATGCAGGGACGAACCATACATATTGCACTGAAAAATCAGTGAAAATTACGTATGCGACGCGGAAAAGCGCATTCTTGAAAGGCTGCACTGATGAGAGAAGCAGGTATGAGAGTATTATCATGAGGGATGTGAGGACAACTATGAATCCTGCGAATGCCTCTGGCAGCACGCGCACGCCGGATGCATCGAGAATGCCGCCAAGGCTTCGGATAGATGCGCGCGAGAAGAGCCGCCCGATGATTTCATAGAATGCCGATAATTTTGCCATGGCAATCACAATATGTCAAACTTGGGGCGGGATGTTTCCACCATCGCAAGGAACAGGAACTGTATTATTGAAAGCACCAAAAGGATGCCCGCAAGCCCGCTGGCGCCAATCTGCACCCCACTGCCACCTACAAATGAGAGCAGTATGACAAGGAACGCGACGCCAAGGGACGGCATTATCACGCCGAAAATCATGAAGAACATCACAATCGGGTTTAGCTTCTGGCCGTATGCCTTTAGCGCAATAACCTGCTCCCTTGAAATCTGGTCAAGCACGGATTCCAGCCCTGCAGCAGTGTCAGAGCCGGATGCAAGGGAATTTGCGATCTGGAGGACAAGGCGCCTAAAATACGCGGATGTGTTCATCTCGGAGGCTTCTTTTAGAGCTGCGCTTGCGGAAATGCCAAGGGACACCTTTTCAACAATTTTGTTGAACTCCTCGCTCACAGCGCCGTATTCGCGTGAGATGCCAAGCATCGCGTCAAATAGCGGGACGCCTGCCTTTAGCTCGATTAGCATGTGCCTTCCGGCAAACACGAGCTCCTGGTCAATCTTGCGGCCGCGCTGCAGTGCCTTGACATCGGGCAGCATCATGAAATAGAAAAATGACAGGACAAGGACCAGTGGGAAGAGAAGCGCTGCAAAATACACTTCGATTGCAATGGAATTGAAAAGTATTGCCAAAAGCAGGCAGATTGCAATAGAGAGAAGAAGGCCCGAGGTCATTGCCATCCAGATGAATTCATTGGGTTTTTGGGGCATGGCTGCCTGCGTGAGCTTCTTTTGCAAATTCGGAAAATATGATGCGACACTCGAGACAAAATTCTTGAATGGGACCTCATCCCTCTTTTCGCGCTGGAGAGGAAGGGAAATGAGCGGGTGGTAAGCGCGCTTGTCTGGTTTTTTTGCCTCAGCCATTTCCATTTCCCCTTATTTTTTGAATTTCTTCTGCATGCCCTCAAGCTTTTCCAGCGCAGGGTTTGCAGGCGCTGCTGCGGGCGAATCCTGGGCTTGCTCGGAAATTTCGTTCATCTTGTCCTTGATTTTTGCGACGAAATCCTCGCGGGTGAGCCCGCCCATCACATATATTTCATATAGCCATTTTAAATTATCCTTAGCATACGCGATTAACGCCTCCTCGCCAAGCGCCTTTGCGCTCTCTTTTACGCCTTCGGATGAGGGTATTGGGGGGAGGGGCGCTGCTTGCGAATCGCCTTGTGCAGGAGGCTGCATTCCGCCCTGCTGCAAAGATTGCCCTTGTGCACTGGCGTATTTTTGCCCGGGCTGCTGCGAAGCTTGCGGGTATGCGCCTTTTTGCATAGGATATTGCTGCTGCGGCGAGGGAGCATATTGCGATTGCTGCTGCGAAGATGGCTTTGGAACAGGCGGCATCGGGGGCGCAAGTTCCCCCTCTTCTTGCTGCTGCCCCTGCGCCGAGGTTGGGCGCGACATTGCCATGCGCGGGGGCACTGCAGTGGTGTATTGCGAGCGCTGGCCCGGCATTGGGCGGCGAAGCCTTGAGCGCGGGGCATATCCTGCATCAGGACGCTGCGCATACCCCTGCTGCGCCTCGCCTGCCATATCTTCGGGCTCCATGACCTGCGGGCGGCGCATTGAAGATGAATATGATTTCCGTGGCGCCTCTTCTTCCTCGGGGGGCGCTGCCTGCTTCTTTTCATCAGGCCGCTTTGCGAATTTTGCAGCCAATCCCTTTGGCGGGCTTGGGGTGTAGGGGCCTTTTTTTACAGGCGCAACTGACGCTTTTGAGACCATGCGCGAAGATGTGGGCGCTCCGCCTGATGCCATTGCGGCTTTTTGCCTCTGCACAATGCCCCCTGATTTTGCAAGCGCGGATGCGATTGGCGCAATCCTCCTTGTTGCGCGGGGCGAGAATTCCTCATCCTGCCCTTCTGCCATGTCTTCTTCTTTTGCCTTTGGCGGCATGCGGGTTTTGGACGGCATTGATTGTTTTGGAGCTTTGCGCGGCTGAAGGGCAGGCTCTTCTTCCTGCTCCGCTTCATCCAAGCGTGATTTTTTCGCAGGCTGCGGCTGCTCTTCCGCTTCCTCCTCTTCAGAATCTTCATCTGGAGTTTTTGCAAATGACGATTTCTTTTGCGCCCGCGGCTTTTCCTCTTCCGCTTCCTCGTCCTCATTTTCGCCCTGCGCAAAAACGGGCTTTATTGATACTTGGAATTTTCCATTATCTTTCGCGCCAGTTGGCTTGGCGCCGGATGTTACGGGCTTTGGCTTTTCTTTTTGCATTTTAGCCGGCTTTTTTTCCTCTTCAGCGGCTTTGGGCTCCTTTTCTGGCACATACCCTGCCTCCTCCTGGCGCTCGGAGATGCGCCTTCTGACATCCGCAAGCCTGCGAAGCGCAGGTGTTTGGGCAGCCTCATGCCGCTCCTCTTCCTCCTCCTCGGCAAGCCTCCGCTCGATTTCATCCATTACGGAGGATATTTTTTGCCCCGTTGGCTTTTTGCCAAGCATGCGCTCGCGCACGCGCTCAAGTGAGGACGATTCATCTTCATCAGATGCTGCTGCATTTTCTTCCTGCCCTTGCGCAGCAGGCTGCTTTTTTCTTTTTGCAATAAGCTCATCCAAATCTTCCTGCTGCGGCTCTTCCGCCTCTTCCGGTTCTGGTGCAAAAGCCGATGCCCGCTTCCTTTTTGCAATCAGCTCATCCAAATCTTCTTGAGGGGCTTCTTCCGGCTGGATGCGGCCGTATGCTGGCGCCTCTTTTTTCCGCTTTGCGATTATTGCCTCAAGCCCGGATTCTGCGGATTCATTTTCGTCATCCGTTTCAACCAACCCGGCTTCTTCCTCCTCGACATTTTTTGCAGCGGGAATTTGCTTTTTTCCTTTTTGGGGTGGGGGCGTTTTCGCAGCCTTCGGCATCGCTTTCTTTTTTTGCAACTGCTGCGCCACTTGCTCTTCCCCGCTTTCCGATTCCTCAAATTTGCGCTTTATGGCAAACGTGCGGGATTCGTCTGCGGGCGGAAGAAGTGGCACTTGCACCTGCTGGGGGAAAATGTTTGATAGCGATTTTGAAATCTTGTCTATTTTGGTGGGAGTTGGCTGCTGCGATGGCCCCTCTTGCGTTTGCGGGGGCTGCTGCTCGGAGGATTCATCGGATGGCTCTTGTGTTTTTTCCGCTTCTTCCCCGTAAGGCGTCATCTGCTGCCTGCCCGCCCATCTATCTTGTATCGCCGCATTATCTTCCTGCCCGGTTTGCATCTCAGCTGGTTTTTTCACCTGCGGGATTGTCGGAGGCGCTGCCCTTTGCCTTGGCATGGATGGCGGAGGCGGCACCTGCGAGATTGGAGGCTGCTGCGAAACCATTGCATCCTCTGACTGGAGCACTGTCGGAAGCGTCATTGATTCAAGCTCCTCAAGTTTTTTGGGCGAAATGGAGGGCGCTGATGGCTGCACATCTGCAATGCGCGCTTCTTTTTTCCTTCCCATCTGCGATAGGCTGCCAAACAGGCTTCCAAGCATTCCTTCCTTTTTCTGCACTGCAGAAGATTCCTCGACTGCCTTGCCCAAGTCAGGCATTGCACCCGGCGCGTGCGGGGGGATGACTACTGTTATTGGCGCCTGGGTTTGGGGGGAGGAGGGCTCGTCTGGCGGCGGCGCATAAGAAGGGAAAAATGATGCTGTGCCTGCGCCTGCCTTTTGCAATGGGAACCCGGTTCCGGGCTTTGATGGCGCAGGCTGCAGTGTTTTTGAGCGCCCCATTGGCTTTTGCGTAAGCTGCATGCCAATTGATGGCGGGCGCGGGACATTCATTGAGCTGTCATAGTATTGCGCCGAGAGCTTGCGCTCCACTTTTGATGCCTCAGATAGCGCGTTCGCATATGACCGGTCGGCTGACTCTGGCAAGTCAAGCTCGATTCCGGACACTTCTTCGAACTCGGCTTTTCCATTTTCCTTAAACTCGCCTGCCGAGCGCTCAAGCGCTTTCATCTGCCGCGAAAGCTCGGCAAACGAGACTGCCGCGTATTTTTCGTCCATTTGCTAACCTAGCCTTCAGTTGCGAACGAGCCACCCTTTGTTGCAAGCGAGATTATCTCCTCTGGGTTCATGTAGTAGCGCGAGACAACGCGCCCGACGCTGTTCACATCCTTGTAGCCCTTCTTCACCATCCAGGTGAGCACCTTTGCCTTGTCAGCAACATCCGCGTCGATTTCCTTCTGAGTAAGGCCCGCGTAGAGGGAGAGCGTGCTTGCAAGCGATGTCATCTTGCCCACTTCGTTGATGCGGTCGGACTTGATGTCCCAGCGGTGGAGCACGTTCACGTCCCCGCCCTTTTGTATTTCTGCGAATTCAAGCGTGCGGCGGATGTTGAGCCTCCTGTGGCGGTACTGCACCACGACGCCGGACAGCGAGTCGAGAACGGATTTTTGCATGTTGATTGGCGGATTAGTTAGGCGCGATATCGTCTCTGATGCATTGTCCGCGTGTATTGTGGCATATACGGAATGCCCGGTGTGCATTGCCTCGAACAATATTTCAGCCTCGCGCTGCTTTCTCACCTCGCCGACAATCATGCGGTCAGGCCTCTGGCGCAATGCGTTCACGAGCAGGTCAAGCATTGTAATTTCGCCCTTGCCCTCTGCGTTTGACTCGCGCGTGGTCATCGGCACCCATTGCAGGAAGGTAGGAAGCGTAAGCTCGCGCGTGTCCTCAATGGAAACGATGCGCTGGTTTGCCGGCATGAAGCATGAAATCGCATTCAGGAATGATGTTTTTCCCGATGCGGTGCCACCAGATACGAGGAGGGACATCTCGTTTTGGATGCAGAGCCAGATGAGCGCCGACACGTTTGCGTTTATGCAGTTAAGCTCGATTAGGTACGGGATTGTCCAGGGGTTCTTTGAGAATTTGCGGATGGTTATCGTGTTGCCAAAGGCTGAGACAGGAAACAGTGTGGCATTCACGCGGTCGCCTGTGGACAAGTGCGCATCCATCAGCGGGTTTAGGATGTTTATCTGCTTGCCAATTCTCCGCCCAATCATTGCGGCATAGTCGTAAATTGCCTCTTCTGATTTTATCTGGATGTTAGTCTTGCACCAGCCGTATTTCTTGTGGTATACCCAGACCGGGTCGGCAGAGGAGTTGAGCACCAATTCCTCAAGCTGCTCATCGTGCATGGGCACTTCAAGCTCGCCTAGCCCCAGGGAGTTTTGTATGAGGTATGCGGTGAGCACTGCCTTGTCGGCATCGGATAGCGTGGGGAAATGCTTTGAGAGAAGCGAGTTTGCCTTGACCTCGAACTTTGCGCGCACTTCGCCCCTTTTTTTGGGGTCCATTATTTCGGTGATGTCAAGCTTCACGTCGGTGATAAGCTCGCCGCGAAGTGTGTTCAGGACGAGTTTTGTGCCCTCGGAGAGGCCGCGCACCGATATTTCGTAGTGCGGCACGAAATCGGACGCATAGGAAATGATGCGGATCTGGACCTGGATGCCTTCGTTGTTGAATGAGTAAGTGTCAAGCTCGTTTGTCGGGGAGAATCTTGGGACAGGAGGCTTTAGCTTTGATTTGTCGTCTACCATGAGCGCACCACCAACCGCGATTTCGGCGTGCGGATAACCAATCGGAAATTTAAATGCCTTTCCCTGTGCGCATACGGGCAATGACGCTTGTTTTGCAAAAGAAGTTGTTCACTTGCGTGCTTTCTTTTCTTTGCTTTTCCCTTTCCACAGCCCTGAAATAAGGATGATGAGCTCGTTTCTTGCACACTCGAAGGCGGATTTTTCGGATTCGCCAAGGGTGATGCGCTCTATTTCAAACTGCGAAGTAGGGTAGGATGCAAGGAAATTTTCTTCAAGAGATTGCGTGTTGCCCATGCTAGCGCCCGGGTCATTTTGACTTTTCATCCTCTTCCCAGAGCTTTGCGATAAGCCCGCGCAGCTCCTCGCGCTTTTTCTCGAACTCCTCGCGCTCGCCCTCGGTGAGAGTCACCTTGTCAAGTATCACCGCAGAGCCTTTTGCGTATTCCTCGGGCTTCTGAAGCGATATGATTTCAGCCTGCCTTGAGAGCCCTTCCAGGCTTGAGGCGATCTGCTCCTGCATGCCCTTTAGCTCCTCAAGCTCCCCTAGCACGCGCTTTAGCTCAGGCCTCTTTGAGGAGAGCGCGATTATTTTTGGGCCCTCCCGCTGCAGCAAATCTATTTGCGGCAATATGTCGCGCCTGTAAGAGTCAATGGAGGCGTTGATGCCCTCCATTGTCTTGTTTATCTCGTCTTCCAGCTCGAAAAAGTCGGATTGGACTGATTCAAGCGACTGAACGATTTCCTCCTGGTCAAGCTCAAGCTGGGAGTATTTTGACATCTGCTTGTTCACAAGTGCGAGCGATTCGCGAAGCTCCTCCTTTATTGTTTCTGATTCGCGCATTGCCTTGTCCTGGAGCTTCTTTAGGGATGAGAGCGCTGCCGTGCGGTCTGATGCGGAAGTTTTCTTCGAGAGCGCCGCAAGCCCGGATGAGATGGATGACATTTCATTGGATATCCGCTTCTGCTCAGTGCCGATGTCAAAAAGTGCCGAATCAAGCTCATGCTTTGCGATTTCAGTTGCGGCAAGCCGCTCGCGAAGCTTGGTTATTTCCCCGGGAAGGGAATTTTTTGCAAGGCTTGCCTGCAATTGCTCCATCTGCTCCTGTATCTGCGCGTATGCCTCTTCTACCTCTTCAACTTGGGACTTTAGCTTGGATTCGAAGTTCTTGAGAAGCTCGATGTCCTCTTTTAAGCCTCGGGACGTGCCTGGTGACTTTGCCGCATCCTTGGACTTTTTCATTACAGAGTCAAGAGATGATGAAATCGTTGTGAGCTTGCCGCGCAATTCCTCAAGCCTGCCAAGCTGGGAGGTGAGAACCGTATCGCTTTGCGCCTTCATTGCTTGCAGCTCCTCAAGCCGTGACGATATCCCGCCGCCCTGCGACTCAAGGGAGTTGTAAAGCTTTGCGTATTCCGCGTAGAGAGTGTCGATTTCCTCGCCGCTCTTGTTCGCCTTGTCCAGAAGCTCGCGCACGCGCGACTCCATCTTGAACTTCTTCTCATCTGCCTCGCCCAGCCTTGCATTTATGTATGACTGGGATTTTGGTATCCATACGAGGTATACCTTGGTGAGCTGGTACTGTATCTTGATTATCTCCTCCTTCTCAAGCACGCGCGCCCAGTCCTCGACAGTCTGCACCGGGAGGCCAAGCGCCTTTGATGCTGCCGGAAGCTCGATTTTCTTCTCAGCGGCAACTAGGCGGATGAGCGCATCAACACCAGTAGATAGAAGGAGGTCGTCCAGTGCCATGGCGAACTATCCGATTGCATCATTAAAAAGATTTGTGCATATTCCATAGAGAGAGCAAAGGGGAGAGCAAATGGATGAGGGGACACTTGACTTGGCATTGGAGCGCGCTGCCAAACGCCCGCTTGACAAGTTCAAGCACCAGGGCGACATCATAAAGAAGTTCGGCGAGGCAGGGCTCAATGCATACAATGCGCTTGACGGCAGGGTGACGTGCCGGCAGGTCATGGAGCGCTTTGCCATACCTGAGCAGAAGTTTTCCGAAATCGTAGATTACATGCTGCAGAACTCGTTTGCTGCCGTGTCCTCGCGCGCGCCCGAGGCACCAGTGCCAACCATACGGCCCATGTCGCAGATGGAGGAGCGCGGGGAGCCAACTGGCGCGGGGGAAGAGGCGCCTCTTGTGATAGAGCGAAGGGACGCGCCAGAGCCAAAGCGCAACCTAAGCCCGCTTGAAAAGATAATATTTGACAAGTACGCCGAGATTGGCGTGCAGGTATACAATTTGATTGACGGGGAGAAAACCGCCGAGGAGATACTCAACGAGACTGGCATATCGGAGGTCAAGCTTGTCGAGATACTGGAATTCATGGACAAGGAGGGCATCATAAAGCTGGAAAAGCCCGAATCGGATGCCATGGCAGGGGGGGCTGAGCAGCCGCGAGATAGCACTTCGCCGCAATTCTCCCCATATATTGAGGAGAACCCGGAGAGGCCAGAGCCGATAAACACTGACAGGAAGGAGGAGCCTGAAGGCGCGGCGGGCGGCGGCAGTGACGAGCCCGAGGAGGATATTGTCCCTATTGACAAGCCGTCGTTTGCAAAGCTCAACATACTGCAAAAGACCGAGATGAACGCCTCTGTGCAGTTCAAGTTCGGAAAAGACGGCATGGCGCTGCTCAAGCTTGTTGATGGCGAAAATGACTTTGTGGATTTGGCAGTGAAGACGCGCATTGCACTAGCCTCGCTTGATGAAATACTTGGGTATCTTGGAAAGAAGGGATTTGTCATATTCAAGCCGCTCTCGCGGCAGGAGATAAAGAAAAAATACGGGGATGATGGATTTTCGGTTTACAAGAAATTTGGCAGGGACGGAATCCTCATTTACGAGCTTATCGGCAAGGAAGGGAGCCTAAAGGACATAATATCCACAAGCAAGATAGAGCCCGAGCGCGCGGTTGACATTTTCCTTTTCATACACAAGGTGCTCGGGCTTGATTTGCCCCTTGACAAGGACTTGATATACAAGCAGCTGGGGCTCAAGAGAGATTAACAGGGGGTGGCTTGCATGATAAGCATTGTCAAATCCAGTGAGCGCCACCATTACAAGAACGGCTGGCTCTCCACGTACTGGCATTTCTCGTTTGACGACTACTATGACCCAAGGAACATGGGGTGGGGGGCGCTTCGTGTCTTCAATGACGATGTGGTGTCGCCAGGGGGCATATTCCCGATGCATCCGCATGCAAATTTTGACGTGGTCACTATAGTGCTGGAAGGCGCGCTGATGCACAAGGACAGTGCCGGGAATTCGGGCGTGATTGCAAAGGATGAGGTTGCCATGATGGGAACTGGCGGGGGCATAATGCATTCAGAGGAAACTTATGGGGAAGAGCCGGTGCATTTGCTGCAAATTTGGATTGAGCAAAAAGTTAGGGGGCTTGCGCCTTCTTGGAAAAAGGCTGCATACACAGAGAAGGAAATTGAAGGGAAGCTGTACGCAATTGCATCCGGAAGAAAAGGGATTGATGCTCCGCTGCAATTGAACCGCGATGCTGCAATTTATCGCGCAAAAATTGAAAAAGGGGAAAAAATTGAATACGCGCCGACAGATGGGGAAATGGAAGCCCGTGCGACTGCTGGCGGAAAAAAAGCGGCGGGCGCGCATGAATTTGCAAGTTCCGGCGCTGTTGCTGGCAGGAAAAAGGAAAGTGGGGGCAGCATCGGGCATGCGGCCGCCGGCATAAAAAATGCAAGGCGCGCATACGTGTTCGTAATCTCTGGTTCTCTTCTCCTTAACAAGAGCAAAATGGAGGATGGGGATTCGGCAAAAATTGCTGATGAGAACAAGCTTGAGTTTTCCGCAGGCAATGATGGGGCGGATTTCGTCTTTTTCGACCTGCCGTGATTATAAATATCTGCCCCCTGAAGGGGGCAGTTTTCCTATATGAAGGACACCAGACTCATTTGGTCAAAAGTCTTTTGCACCTCCACAACTGATGTGGAA
>JAGVIA010000001.1 GCA_020056305.1 archaeon
CACAGGCGCAATGATTGTGGATTCGGGCAGCGATGACGATTTGCTCGAAGTGACCTCTGTTCGCACCCCGCACCCTGCAATCACTGTGATAAACAAGCGCAACAGGACGATGAACATAAACATAAGCCTTGGCGGAAACTACGGAAACATTGTCAAGCTGTATGATGGAAGGTATGAAGTCATGCCGCATTCGGGCAGCACTTTCTCAACAACGCTTCTGCCATATGAGGTTGCATTCTACCGGCTTGATGGCGCATGCCCGGAATCCTGGATTTGCTCTGAGTGGAGCCCTGAGTGCTCAGGCGGCGTGCGCACCAGGGATTGCATTGATGAGAATTCATGCGGCACCCAAAACGACATTCCTCCGCAGGCAATGGCATGCGATTACTCGTGCAACGAGGACTGGCAGTGCGGAGAATGGGGCGGATGCGTGGCAGGCGAGCAGACAAGGGCGTGCAGCGATGCAAACAATTGCGGCACAGAATACAACAGGCCTGTTGAATTGCAAACATGCAACTGCGATGAGGACTGGACATGCGGCGCGTGGGGAGCATGCATGGCAGGCGAACATGCGCGCACGTGCACTGACCAGAATGCATGCGGCACGTTAAATGACAGGCCGGATGTGACAGAAGCCTGCTGCAGCCCAAGCTGGTTCTGCTCCGAGTATGGCGAATGCATAGATGGGCTGCAGGGCCACACATGCACTGACTTGAATTTGTGCGATGACGCGAACCTGACTTATGATGAAACACAGGCCTGCTTCTGCCCGTCGCCTTTATGGGACTGCACGCCGTGGGGCGTGTGCGTGGACGGGGTTCACACCAGGGCATGCATTGATTTGCTCGGATGCGCGGGAAGCCATACTGAAGATGAAACATGCAACGTATTTTGCTCTGAGGACTGGCAGTGCGGGGCGTGGGGAGGATGCATTGACGGGCAACAGAGCAGGAGCTGCACTGACATAAACGGATGCGGCACTGAGTTTGACATGCCCAACCTCACGCAATCGTGCGGCTGCGTGGAGAGCTGGCAGTGCGGCGCGTGGGGCGAGTGCATAAATGACACGGAAAACCGCACATGCATTGACTTGAATGCCTGCGGGACGCAATATTACATGCCTGACATCACGCGTGCTTGCGGCGCCAATTGCACAGAATACTGGACATGCGGGGCGTGGGGAGGATGCTCTGGAGGCGTGCAGACGCGCGGGTGCGTTGATTGGAATTATTGCACTGAGAATTACTCGCGCATAGAATCACAGGCATGCAGCTCCGGATGCACGGAGGACTGGACATGCAGCGGCTGGACAGTGTGCTCGGACAACATGCAAGCGCGCACGTGCATGGATCTTCAAGCCTGCGGCACAAATACAAACAGGCCGCCGGAATCACAAGCATGCGTTGCGCAGGAGCAGAACGAAACCCAAGGCGGTGTGGGAATGCCGACTGGCGGGATGGGCAGCGCACCTTTCATAAATAGGCAAGGCGGCACAAGCAGGGGCAGAAACGTCTGCCAGGCTGTCTGGATGTGCACGAACTGGACGATGTGCGACCTCAATTACACACAGTTCCGCTCTTGCAGCGATGTGAACAACTGCGGCAGCGGCTCTGGCAGGCCGGTGTCGGTGCGCGACTGCATGTACGAGCCGCAGTGCGAAAACGCCCAGCGGGACGGGGATGAGACGGGAGTCGACTGTGGCGGGGACTATTGCAACCCCTGCGTCGGGCAGGCAAGCGCGGCAGGAAGCGGAGCGGCAGGTGGCGGGGCAGCGGGCGCAAAGAAAACTACAGATATACCAGTTACCATAAAGACAACCGGGCCTGATGAAACTATTTCGCCGATTGACGCAATACCCCCATGGGCGTATGTTGGGATTGCGGTTGCGGTAATCGGCCTGATAGGCGCAGTGCTTCTGAGAAAAAGGCAGCAGGAGCAGCCGCCAATATGAGATAATGCACTGCTGAAAATTTACGGGCAACAGATGGGGCTTGCGCGCTTTGCGGCCAGCCTTTTATTTTTCAGGAAATTGCTCTTTTATCCTTTTCACGACTTCGTCAAGCACCAACGGCTCGAATCCACGCACAATGCGCATGCTTGCCGCGGCATCATGCCCGCCGCCTGCCTCGATTCCGTCTTTTATTTCGCCCTTCACTGCCAAAATGAGCTTTTGTGCGGAAAATCCGGCTGCTATTGCCTGGGGGCTTGCGCGGAAATTTATTATCTGCTCGCCAAACCCGACTGCGACCAGGGGCAATCCGTTCCGAAATGCATCAAATGCAGCTCCAGATGCCTTGCCTTTTGAGGGGAATTCGTTTTGCCGAGTCAGCTTGTCAAGTGGCACAAGCACAAGAGACACGCCAGAGCCTAGCTTTTGCACCTTGCACAGGCGCTTTGCGGTTGCCGCAAGCTCGGAGAGCTTTTCGGAAGCAAGCGTGTGCATAGATGAAAGCAGGTTTTTGTCCGAGAGCACCCTGCCGTAGAACTCAAGGGTGTTTGGGAAATGCGAGTATGTCACAAGGAAATCAAGCACTAGTGCGGCGCGCTCGAATTCTTCCGCATCTTTTCCAGATGGCGCAAATTTGCTCCGGTCCCCGCAAAGCGAGATTTTTGCAAGCCGCTCCATTTCCGCTTTTTCGCATCCGCCAAGCATTGCAATCTGGCTGCAGAGAAAGCCTGCCGCATAGTGCGAGGCAGAAGGGTCACCGTGCTTGTGCGGGGAGACAAAAAGGGATGCGTGCTTTACCGCTTCCTCCGAAAAAGGGTGATGGTCAATGATTATTATTTCCACACCCGCGCCATGCAACAGGGAAAGCGCGCTTGCGGATTCGGCATTTGCGGCAAAATCCGCAAATATCGCAAGCGGTTTATCAGTGCCGCCAAGCCTGTGCACGTCCTCGATTGCCTCTTTTAAGGAATAGACTGCGGAACGCGCCTGGGCAGAATAAAATTTCCCATCCCCAACCAGCGCCATGAGCGCAAGCCCGGAAGTAATGCCATCGGCATCGTTGTGGTACCTGGCAATGATTTGCCTGCCTGATTTTGCCGCCGAAAGTATCATGCTTGCCGCGTCCGTCATGCCTGGCAGCATATTCTTCACAGTAGGATGATCCCCGAACATCACGTGCTGCATGCTGCCGCTTGGCTTCATGAATTCATTATGGCGCCCAAAATTAATAAGCAGGGGCGCCTTAGCCTGGCTGCCAAACATTTTAAAGGCGGGATGGGGATAAATAATCCCTATTTGAATGGTGATTTGATATGGACGCAAAGATCGTAAGCTACCGAAGAGGCCGCCACACCGGCTACACAAACCAGCTCATCGTTACTGTTGACGGCGTGGCTGACATAAAGGGGGCGGGCGCGTTTGTCGGGAAGAAAATACTGTGGGGCAAGGGCGTGGGCAAGAAAGTCGGCGTTGTTGTAAAGCAGCACGGCAGGTCTGGGGCGCTCCTTGTGCGCTTTGGCGAGGGGCTTCCAGGGCAGGCTGTCGGCACAAACGCGCAGATTGTCGAGTAAGGCTAACTGCATCAGCCATAAAAAGAACACCGCTAATGAGAATCAGCATGGCTAATTACCGTTTCCTTGAGCACACCGCAGACGTCCTTTTCGAGGCGTGGGGCGGCACATACCCCCAAATGCTTGAGCATGCCGCAGAGGCGATGTTCTCGCTTCTTGGCAGCGCGGAGCCGAAAGAGAAAATAACGATAGAGGAGCGCGCGGAGAACAAGGAGGAGCTTGCAGTAAGGTTTCTTTCCACGCTTCTTGCAGAGGCGGATGCGAATGGCATGGTGCTCTGCAAATTCAAAATCGAGAAATTCGACGAGAAGAAGAATGCCATTTCAGCAATTGCATATGGCGAGAGAAAAAATGCGAAGGACTCGATTAAGGCCGTCACTTATCATGAGCTGATGGTGAAAAAAGAGAAAGGCAAGTGGCTTTGCAGGATATTACTCGACGTTTGAGAAAAGGCTTCTGGCTTGCTTCATCTATATTGCTAATTTTTCATGCTACTGCATCTTCGTCTTCTTCTGCCCCAGTCTTTTTAGGCTCGCCCGAATCCTTTGCAAGGGGCAGCCGAACGTGATAGACTTCCTCGTCGTCCTTTAGCACAAGGGGCTTTGTGAGAAGCGCGCCCAAATCCACCTCAAAGACGCCTTTCTCAAGCATGCGCACGTTCTCAATGTCAAGCACAACGATGTGCGGCTGCTTGCTGGCTGCAGGCACC
Organism: archaeon; assembly: GCA_020056305.1. Classification (GTDB taxonomy): domain Archaea; phylum Micrarchaeota; class Micrarchaeia; order Anstonellales; family Anstonellaceae; genus JAGVIA01. The sequence goes on from JAGVIA010000001.1 coordinate 4,229, forward strand.
GTGACTGCACGCGCCTCAGGCAAATCGGAACGATTTGCTGCGCTTTTGCCGAAGGCAAAACGCGCTGCAGGCGGGCCCGCCTCTTTGGGCGTGCCTGCGCGCAGCGTTTCGCCGTCGTTTATGTTGCCCTTCGTGTAGACAAACACTTTCGAGCCGCAAGCGCAGCCGCTGTCCATCTCCTCGAGGGTTTCAACGGTCCTGCCGCAGCGCATGCACCTGTGCATATTATCACTTCAAAATGCAAAAATCAAAATCAGTAGAGCCGGGATGCGATTTCCTCGTAAAGCTTGGGCATGTTCTCCCCGGTGATTGCCGATATCTCCACAAGGGGGTATTGCGGGAATGCGTCCCGCACGCGCTGCGTGTTTGCCGAAGTCAGGTCGATTTTGTTTGCGACTAGGATGACTGGGATGTTTCGCGCCTCAAGGTTCCCCATGATGGTTATGTTCACCTGCGTGTACGGGTCTTCGCATGCGTCGATTACCACAAGGGCGGCATCCACGTTCTCAAGCCAGCGGATTGCCTCTATAATGCCCTTTGTAGCCTCCCGCGATCGCCGCTTTGCCTCTTCTGCGGAAAGCCCGTAGTCCATGAAATCGCGGTAATCAACTTTTACCGCAACGCCGGGCATGTCAAGGAGGTTCATTGAGAGGTTCATGCCATTGACGTTGAGCACGACCTGCTCTTTTTTCTGCACAACACGGGTTTCATGCGGAATTTTGGAAACAGCGCCAAGCGGCTCGCCCATTAAGTCCATGCAAATCCGGTTTGCAAGCGTTGTCTTGCCCACATTCGTGCTGCCATATAATCCGAGCGAGATGGCTTTTTTTCTCGAAAATAGCCGTTTTAGCCATCGCATGAGCTTTTTTAGCACCAATCCCTACACCTGCTGCACTTTCACCTTGTTTTGTTACAATAGTGGTTATAAACTTTAAAATATGCCCTTTTGCATCCGCCCTATTTGTTCCGCACGTATTTGGCCTTCTTCCCCTCAATCATGTAATGCCCTTTTGAAAAGGAATCCACAATCATGGGAAGCGCCACATGCTCGCGCTCCAGTATCTTTGCGGCAGCCTCATCCGCATTTTTGCAGCCGGAGATGTCCACAGGCTCCAGGTATATCACTGGCCCGGAATCAAGGGACTCGTCCACGAAATGTATCGTGAGGCCCGACATCTTCTCCCCCGCCTCAAAAGCGTCCTTCTGCGCATGCGCCCCTGGGTATTTTGGCAAAAGGGAGGGGTGGATGTTGATTATTTTTCCATTGTATTTTTCCAGCAGCGCCTTGCTGCGGATTATCCTCATGTAGCCTGCGAGCACAATTAGATCCGGATTGAACATTTCAAGGCGCCGCAGCAGTATTTCGTCAAACTCCTCTTTGGTGAATTGGTTCGGGTTTATGACGATTGCCGGAATCTGGGCCTCGTTTGCGCGTGCAACCGCCTTTGCCTGCGGGTTGTCAGTAATAAGCACCACTATGTTTGCATCCAGCGTGCCTGCCTTCTTGGCATCAATTAGGGATTGGAAGTCAGAGCCACGGCCAGATGCCAGCACCACTATGTTGATTGCCATAATATGCTATTGTTTGGGACATTTTTAACAGTTATTGCATGTGCAGTTAATGCGGCTCCCCATTACTTTTCGCAGTCGATTATGCCCGCTTCAGTCACTATCCTGTGCACCGGCACGTCGTGCGCCTTGTGGTGCACGGTTTCAACGATCTGAAACGAGTATGCAAGCCCTATTATCGGGATTTGCACATGCCGGAGCAGCCCGTCATAATACCCCATTCCATAGCCCAGCCTGTGCCCGCTTCTGTCAAATGCAAGCCCGGGCACAATGGCAATCTGCAGGGCATCCTTGGAGACTTTGCGCACAACAGTCGGCTCAGGGACGCCGAATGTGCCATTCGCAAGCTCACCGGCTGAGAGTATTTCCGAAAGCTCTAGCCTCTTTGGCCCCTTGTGCGTGATTGGCAGAATGACGCGCTTCCCGGAAGCAAGCGCATGCCCAATCATTTCAATCGTGGGCACTTCGCTTCCCGTTGATGCGTAGAAGAGGATGGTTTTTGCTGACTTGAATTCCGGCAGCGAAAAAAGGCGGGATTCTATGTCGCATGCTGATGTGTGGCAGCCGGATAAATGCCGCTCGTCTCGGAGAATATGCATCTTTTTTCGGAGAGTGTCTTTCATGCAACCGACCATCCGCGCCAGAACAGCTGTGATTCCGTGCCCTTAGTGCATCCATTCGCTTTGATTTTTCACATCCCTATAACCTTGTCTTTCCCGAAATATTCCGCAAGCATGTACATCGAGCCTGCCACAATGACAAGCCCGCCTTTTCCGGCAAGCTTGCGAGCCTCCTCAACGGAATCGCGCACATTTCCAACATGATGAATATGGATCCAGCCAGTTACCCGTGCAACCTGCTCAACATCATCCATTTTCGCTGCGCGGTCAAGGGACGGCTGGTTTAGGACGAGTGCATCAAATGAATTTCCTGAAACTTTTAGCATCGAAAAGATGTCCTTGTCCTCCATGGCGCCAAACACCAGCACCTTTGGCGATTTCTTGATTTTCGCAACCTCGCCGCAAAGATTTTCAAATGCCGCAGGGTTGTGCGCAACGTCAAGGATGGTTGCCGGGCCCTCGGATATCTGCTCAAAACGGCAGGCAAGATGAGCCTTTGCAAGCGCTGATTTGAGCTTTGCCTCCGGGATTTCCGCACAGGATGCAACTTTTGAGCCGGCAGATTCCACTTGCGCTTTTCCGCGCCCTGCAGCTTTTTGGGCAGCATCTTCTTTTTCCTTCCATCCGATTGCGGCTTTTGCAGCCTCGATTGCAAGCGCGGCATTCTTGCGCTGCAGTTCCCCGGGCATTCCAAGCTGCCAATCGGCTGCCACTGCTTCAAAATCATCGCCGAATACGCGCGTTCGCGCGCCCTGCTGATGGCATTTTTGCATTATCGCATTTAGCGCGCCCCTTTTTTTCTCACCTATCACTGCCGTGCAGTCCTGCCTGATGATGCCGGCTTTCTCACCAGCTATTTTTTCAACAGTGTCGCCAAGTATCGCGGTGTGCTCCAAGTCTATGCTTGTGATGACTGCCACTTTTGCCTCTGCGGCATTTGCGGCATCAAGCCTGCCGCCCATTCCTACTTCAACAACTGCAAAATCGACCTTCTGCTGCGCAAAATGCCAGAATGCCATGGCAGTGACAACCTCGAAAAAGGTCGGCTGGAGCCCGAGTTTCTTGTATGCTGGCTTGACTTTTTCAAATGCCTCGCACACGCTCTCTTGCGATATGTTTGTGCCGTTTTCTTGGATGCGCTCGCAAAATTCCACGATATGCGGGGAGTAGTAGGAGCCTACCTTGTAGCCGCATTCCTGCAGGATTGAGGAGGCGAATGCAACTGTTGAGCCCTTGCCATTCGAGCCTGCGACAACGATGCACGGATACTTTTTTTGCGGATTGCCAAGCTCTGACAATATGGCAGAAATGCGCTCAAGCCCAAGGTGCGTGCCGAATTTTGCAAGGGAATAGATTTCACTGATTGTTGATTCGTAGTCCATTTTTCCACCGCGCTATAAGCTTGGGTCTTCAGTGCTGCCTTTTGATGCCGATGCCAAAATTTCCGGCGCTTGTGGCTCCATGGTGCAAAGTTTGTAGCATTGCAGGGTGTTCCTAAGAAGCATCGCAACCGTCATTGGCCCGACACCGCCAGGCACAGGCGTTATTTTTGATGCAATCTCCTTCACCGCATCAAAGTCAACATCGCCAACAAGGCGCTCGCCAACTTTTGTGGTGCCAACGTCTATCACCACTGCGCCCGGCTTGACCATTTCCCGCTTGAGCATTTTCGGGCTGCCGGCTGCCGCGATTATGATGTCGGCTTTGCGGGTGTGCGCCGCGATATCGGCAGTTTTGGAGTGGCAAATTGTCACCGTTGCATTTTTTTGCAGCAGCAGCTCCGCGATTGGCTTTCCGACCAGGCTGCTCCTGCCAATGACAACCGCATTTGCGCCCTCGATTTTTACGCCGGATTCAGACAAAAGCCTCATTATGCCAAGCGGCGTGCACGAGATTATTTTTGGCGTGCCAGAATGAAGCATGCCGGCATTTAGCGGATGCAATCCGTCAACGTCCTTTTGCGGAAGGATGGAAAGAAGCGCATCTGCGCCACTTATCTGCGGCGGGAGTGGCATCTGCACAAGTATTGCATGCACTGCCTTGTCACGATTGAGCTTTTTTATTTGAGACATGAGCTTCTTCTGCGTTGTTTTCGCAGGGAGCGCAATATTCCTTGAGATTATGCCCGCCTTTGCGCACGCCTCTGTCTTTTTGCGGACATATGTTTGCGATGCAGGGTTGTCGCCCACAAGGATGATTGCAAGGCAGGGCTTTGGCTGCAGGTTGGCTGCTTCTGCCGCCACTTCAGACAGCACCTTGTCCGCAATTTTTTTCCCGTCTATTATTTCAGCCATGGAGATTACCAACTGCCATTGAATCTGAAATACTTACTCCCCAAGCTCGGGATAAAGCGGGAATTTGGACGCAAGCTCGCGCACCTCATTCCGTATTTTTGCCTTGAGCGTGTCATCTTCCTTTCCAGCGATCACTTTTGCCATGAAGCCCGCTATTTCCTTCATTTCGCCCTTCCCCATTCCCCTCGTGGTGAGCGCAGGCGTGCCAATCCTTATGCCGGAAGTGATGAACGGGGATTGCGTGTCGTAGGGTATTGTGTTCTTGTTCACCGTGATGCCTGCCTCGTCAAGGGCGAGTTGCGCCTCCTTTCCGGTAATGCCTTTCTTTGTCAAATCCACAAGCAGCAAATGATTGTCAGTGCCGCCGGACACCAGGTCAAAGCCCTGCGAGAGAAGCGCCTCTGCGAGCGCCTTTGCATTCTCCACAATCGCATGCGCATATGTTGAGAATTCGGGCTGCATTGCCTCGTGGAAGCATACTGCCTTTGCGGCAATCGCGTGGTCGAAGGGACCGCCTTGCAATCCCGGGAATACTGCCTTGTCAATCTTTTGCGCAAATGCCTCTGTGGAAAGCACTATTGCTCCTCGCGGGCCGCGCAATGTCTTGTGCGTGGTGCTTGTGACAATGTCCGAGAATGGTATTGGATTCGGATGCGCGCCTCCTGCAATGAGCCCTGCGATATGCGCCATGTCAGTCATGAGAACCGCGCCGCAGGCATCCGCAATTTCACGGAATGCGCCAAAATTTATGGTGCGCGGGTATGCAGTGTAGCCAGTAAGAATGAGGTTGGGTTTTTGCTCCATTGCAAGCTTCTTTATCGCATCATAATCCAGAAGCTGCGTCTCCTTGTCAACATTGTACGGGATTATCTTGTACCATTTGCCTGAGAAATTCACAGGGCTGCCGTGAGTGAGGTGCCCTCCGTGGGACAAATTGAGGCCCATGATTGATTGCCCGGGCTCAAGTGCCGCAAAATAAGCCGCCATGTTCGCCTGCGAGCCTGCGTGCGGCTGCACGTTTGCCGCAAACGAGCCGAAGAGTTTTTTTGCGCGCTCGATTGCAAGCGTCTCCACCTGGTCAATGAATTCGTTTCCGCCGTAATAGCGCTTGCCCGGGTATCCCTCGGAATATTTGTTTGTGAGGACAGAGCCCTGCGCCTCCATCACCGCAAGCGAGCAGAAGTTCTCGGATGGGATCATCTCAAGTCCGGTGCGCTGGCGCAAAAGCTCGGCTGACATTGAGGCATAAAGCTGCGGGTCTAAGGATGATATGTATGACAATCCACCACCGATAGATTGGTAGGGTCGGAATTGTTTATAACTGCTTCCTTAGCTTTCCTTTACCGCCCTCTCAACAATCTCAACTGATTTTCCAATGTATGTTTTGGGGTCGAAAAGGGCGGAAAGAGCTGCGGGCTTGATGAATTTCGTTGCAGCCTTGTTTGAGGACAATATTTGCAGCAGAGGCTTTCCGGAGCGGAATGCCTCCTGAGCGCATGTCCGCACAAGCTCGTGCGCCTCCTGCCTGCCCATCCCCGCCTCAGTGAGTGCAATCATTACGCGCTCTGCCATGATGAGCCCGCCGGTAAGCTCTAAGTTCCTCTTTGTGTTTGCGGGAAAAAACTCCAAGCCGGAGAGGATGAATGCCATCTGCTTGCCCATGTAGTCAGTGAGAATGAAGCTTTCTGCAAATATCGCGCGCTCGTTTGCGGAATTTGTCAAATCGCGCTCATGCTCAAGGGGGATGTTCTCAAGTGCCGTCTGCACGTTTGCGCGCACAAGGCGCGCAAGGGAGCATATCCGCTCGCTCTTGTGGGGGTTTCTCTTCTGCGGCATTGTCGAGGAGCCCACCTGTTTTGCGCCAAACGGCTCGGAAATTTCCATTATTTCGCTTCTCTGCAGATTGCGTATCTCCTTTGCGATTTTCTCAAGAGTTGCGGCAATTAGCGCCAAATCAAATAGCACTTCCGCGTGCCTGTCGCGCTGTATGACCTGATTTGTGACAGGCGCAATAGCAAGCCCAAGCTCCCGCATCACTTCTGCCTGGATTTCAAATCCCTTCTTGCCAAACGTCGCCATGGTGCCTGCTGCACCAGACATCTTGCCTACGCCAATGCGGCGCTTTGCATCAGAGAGGCGCGACAAATGCCTTCCGAACTCAGTGTAATATAGTGCAAATTTCAACCCGTATGTGGTGGGCACAGCATGCTGCCCGTGCGTGCGTGCGACGCAGACTGCGCCCTTCTTTTCAAGCGCATGCCTTGCAAGTATTTTTCGGAGCTCGAGCAGGCGCTTCTCAGTTAGAGATATTGCATCAAGGAAAATTAGCGCTGTGGCAGTGTCCTCAATGTCATAAGAAGTCGCGCCATAGTGCACATACCCGCCAAATTTCGGGCACTGCTCGGTGAGCGCGCGCACCATTGCCATCAAATCGTGATGTATCTCGGCTTCGATTTCCTCGACACGGGAGAGCTTGACTTTCTGCACCCCCTTCTCAATTTCTGCTACGGCTTCCTTTGGGATGTCGCCAAGCTTGGCATGCGCTTTTGCAAGGGCAACTTCCACCCTAAGCCATTTGGCAAGCTTTGCCTCCGACTCAAAAATCGGGTTCATTTCAGTCTTGTACCTGTCCTCTAGCGGTGATACGGCCATAGTTTCACATGATACTTTGAATGGGGGGGTTTAAAAAAAAGACGGAAAAGAGGCTAGCCAGAAGTTGCATTAGCGTATGCCGCAAAAGAGAATGCAGGCATGAAAAGGATTGCAAATGCCGCTTGCGTGAAAAAGGATGATTTCATATGTTCCACCTCTGATGCAGTATCGATGGCGCATTATAAAAACAATCTTCTTTTGTTTGGGGGCTGCCGATGGATTTGCTGCAGCATGGCATTGCCCCAAATGCTTTTTATACGCGCAGCGCAAATCCAAGGCATGAGGCTGTTCGTTGCCATTTCACTCTTCATTCTCCTGCTCGGTTGCATCACGCAGCTTGCGCCAGGCCAGGAGCAGCCATTGCCCCAAAACCAGACGCCGTCTGCGCAAGAAACACGGCCTGCTCAATGCGAAAACACGTGCGGCGCAGGGGAGATGCTCGGCGCCTTCCCGGAATGCGAATGCCTGGCATTCTGCCCCGACACGTGCGATGATGGCAATCCCTGCACAAGCGAGCGGTGCGGGGCCGATACGGAAAACAAGTGCTCTTATGAGGCGCTAAACGGGCAGAAGAAGGGATGTGAGGATGACAAGGTCAACTGCCTTGAGCGAAGCTGTGTCGAGGGGGAGTGCATTGAAATTGATTTCACAGGGACGATTGAATGCAATCCAGAGCAGCCGCAGGCGCCCCCGGAGCAGCCGCCTGTGCAACAGGAGGATGCAGTGAATATGACAAATGGAACCCAAACGCCACCATTGCAATATTACGAGCAATGGGAATCGCTTGGCAGGGTGATTGAGCCGCGCGGGAAATCACCAGAGGCGTTCATCAACCCCTACCGCGAAGTCGAGCTTTTCTGGCTGCAGAACGGCAAGGTGGAGTTTGCACTTTCGCCAAACGGGCAAGACGAGTGGCTGTACCTTGGCACGTCGCACTACGTGCATCCGAAAGAGCCAGGAGGCAAGGACACTTACGAGGCGATCCGGAGCTTTGACATGTACAAGGTGAATAACACGCACATGCGCATGCTCATTGACGGAAGCGACATCAAGGGGCAGAAGGCCCAGACGTACAGCCTGATTTCCAAGAACAATGGCTACACCTGGCAGCCGGAGATTGGAATCCGCCTGCGCACTCTCAACTGGACAACAGGCGTGAACAACAATTCCGGGAAGAGGCCGGCGGTTGTGGACCTGGGATACGGGATGTTCCGCATGTACTACGAGGACAACGAATCGAACATAAAGAGCGCAATCAGTTATGACAACGGATTTGTCTGGGACCGCGAGAACATTACTTGCATAAACGGGCCTGCCGAAGCCCCTTCGGTGGTTAGGCTTGCAAATGGGACTTATCGCATGTTTTACTCAGTGCCAAAGGAAAAGGTGAGGGAAAAATACCTCCAGCTCGGGCTTCGGAGCGCGCTCTCAGAAGATGGCGTGACATTTGAGGAGGAGTATGACAAGCGCGTTGCAGTGCCTGACAAGCGGTATCTCATCATGCAGGGGGACCGCGTTGCGCTTTTGCAAAACGGCAGCATCGTGCTCAAATACACCAGCGGGCCTGAGCCTGTGCGGGAAATGCAGGAGCGTGGCGAAATCGCCCTTGCAGTCACAAGCGCGCTTCGCGTCCTGCCAAACAGGACATACCAGCTCCTGTTTCTGTTTCCAGAGGATATTGATTATGCAAGCTGGGACTACACTGGAATAAAAAGCGCCCTCTCGGCAGACGGCCTGGTTTGGAACGAGGAGCAGGGGTATAGGCTGATTGCGACCGATCCAAGCTATGACTTAACCGACCCGGAAGTGCTGGCTTTGCCTGACAACCGCACCATAATGTATTATGCAGTGGACAGAGGCGACTATTCGGATTATACCATATATGCCGCTGAGCAGAAAATCAGCTACCGCTAGAGGGTGCGTGGTTATGAAAACGTTTTATTCGTTGTACATGCTTGGCATAATCGTTTTGGCATTCGTGCTCCAGCTTGCATTCCCGCCAATTACAGATGCCTTTGTTTTCAACCCGGAAACTTTCCCCTCGCAGCCCTGGACCGCAGTCACCAGCATGTTCCTGCACGGGGGCGTTGCACACCTGTTTCTAAACGGCCTTGCGCTTTTCATGTTCGGCCCGCTCCTCGAGTCGATTATCGGCGGCAGGCGCTTTTTGCTCCTGTATTTTGCATCAGGCATCGCAGGCTCGCTTTTTTATTACCTCTTCATAGTGCTGGGCATATCGCCCCCCATCCCGGCGCTTGGCGCGTCCGGCGCGATATTCGGCGTGCTTGGGATGCTTGCTGTGCTGCGCCCGAACATGATGATATATGTGTCTTTCATCCCGATGCCCATGTACGCTGCCGCGGCAGTCTGGTTCCTCATGGAATTCTTCGGGGCATTCAACACCGGCTCGGGGATTGCAAGCTCGGCGCACCTTGGCGGGCTTGTGCTGGGATTGGCATACGGATGGATGGAAAAGGGGAGATTTGGCGCAGTGCGCATGCAAAGGAGAAGAGATTGGAGCGAATATTAGCGCATGATGGCAGGATACGAAGAGGAGAATGTGGCGGAACGGGCAATTGCGGCTGACGGCGCCATGATAGGCATATAAATTCTTTGCGCGGCAACGTTTAGCAGGCAACTAATTTAGTGAAAACATGAGAGACCTTGATATCTGCTGGGAAATACTGCCGAAAGTCTCGCGCAGCTTTGCCCTCTGCATAAGGATTCTTCCCAAGCCCCTAAACGAGCAGATGATGCTCTCCTATCTCATTTACCGCGTGCTTGACACAATAGAGGATTCCTCGGCATCGCTTGAAACAAAGAAAGGGCTGTTTGGCGAGTTTTTGGCGCTCCTTGGCAGAAGGAAATTCGAGCAGGCGGCAACGGAAAAGTGCAGGGGGAATTTGCTTTCAATGCTAAATTACACTTACGAGCGGGATTTGCTTGAGAATGCCCCGGCGCTCTTGCGCGCCTATTATGCGCAGCCTGTGGGGGTGCGCATGGCAATCCGGAAGCGCGGCAGGACAATGGCGGCGGGCATGTTCAAGTTCCAGCAAAAGCGCATTGAGACTTTTTCCGACCAGAACCGCTACAGCCACTATGTTGCAGGCGTGATTGGCTATCTGTTCAACGACTTGCTGTTGTTCAACCGCATCATCACAAGGGGGCTTTGGACGCGGCTGCACAGATACGCCCGCGATTTCGGGCTTGCGCTCCAGAAAGTCAACATCCTTCGTGACATTGCAAATGACATTTCACAAAAAAGGCATTACTGGCCGCGGATGCTCATGGCAAAATACCGGCTCACGTATGAGAGCATCTGCTCTGATGAGAACCGCACTGCCGCCCTTGGGGTGCTTCGCGAGCAGATAGAGAATGCGCGCAAATACCTCGTGTCTGCAATGAAATACATATTGCTTTTGCCGAAAAAAGCGCTCAGAGTGCGCATGTTCTGCATTATCCCTCTTTTCATGGCAATCGAGTCATATGTGAAATGCATGAACAACCTCGACGTGTTTGACCGGAGCAAGGTGGTCAAGATAAGCAGGCTGCAAGTTGAGGAAATCGTCGCAAAATCAGGCCTGTGGGGCACTTCAAACCCGCAGCTTGTGCGCTGGTTTTTGAAGTCGATGACAGTGGCAAGCCCCCAGCTGCACAGGGAGTATGCAAGCTTCTTTTACGCAAGGCAGGCAAGAAGGTAGCGGATAAGCCCTCCAGAAAGCCATCGAATGCAAAAAAACCGGGAACGGCACAGGCATTCAATGTTCAGGTGCAGCCGTTTTGGTTGCCATATTTGCTGCGATTGCGCATCTTTCTTTTCCTTCTCAAAGCTTCCGAATCGTCGCCTTCTCAACCCTGTTGTTCACCACGTGGTCCACCGTGATTTTGAACCCGCTGTGAATTATCGTGTCGCCTTTTGACGGGATGCGGCGAAACTGGTAATGCAAAAACGCGCCGAAGCTCCCAAAGCGCTCGTCTTCGGGGAATTTTATGCCTAGCTCCTTTTCGATGTCGCGAAGCCTTGCGTCACCGCCGACAATGACCAGCCGCTCGCCGTCCTTGCCAGTCTGGCGCAGAAGGGAGGGCGTGCCCTCCAGGTCCCCTGAGAGCTCCTCAAGCAAATCGTAGAGGCTTGCGACCCCTTCGAATTTCCCGTCCCCGTCAACCACGACAGCGATGCGAACTCCCTTCTCTTTCATCTGGTTGAATATCTCCATGCCGTGCGCTTCTGCGGAAACGAAAAAGGGCTTTTGCATTATGTCCCCGACCTTTCCCGCGCTTTCCTTGTTGAGTATCAGGCGTGTCACGTCGACCACGCCAACAACCGTGCCGTCGCGCGCAAGCACCGGATAGTTTGAGCGCCGGTGCTGGCTTGCGTGCGCAATCGCATCTGATATTGTCGTGTGCTCGTGCAGCGGGTGCGCGACATGCGCAGGGCGCATGATGTCCTTCATGTTGGCATCGGCAAACTCAAGCACGCGCTCGATAAGCTCCTTCTCATCGGACGAGATTGCCTTTTCCTCAAAGCCAAGCTCAAGTGCCGAGCGGAAGTCGTCCTCGGTGAACTGGCGGATGTGCTGGGGATATAGGTATACGCCAGGCACAAAGCGGATTATGAATTCGATTGCTATTACGACGGGAAAGATGAGAAGCTGGAATGTCTCAAGCAGGGGGGCGGTAAATAGGGCGATTTTATCCCCCCGTATCGAGGAGATGCTCTTTGGCGTGATGTCCCCGAACACGAGGATGAAGAATGTAACCACGCCCGTGGCAATGCCAAGCCCGAGCGAGCCGAACATGTTTATCGCTATGTCGGTTGCCATGACTGTTGCGGCGACGTTTGCAAGGTTGTTGCCAATCAGCACAGTCGTTATCATGCGCTGGGGGTTTGCCTTGAGGCGCGCAATGGCATCAGAGCCGGGCACCTTGCGCTTTGTGAGGTTGCGAAGCCGCACGCGACCCATTCCGATGAGCGCAACTTCGGTTGCGGCAAAGCTTGCTGATATTGCAAGAAGCACGATGAATATGGTGATTTCAAGCTCGAATGCCATTGTGATCACTTCTCATTGATGGTTAAAAGCGCTATTCCTCGCGCTTTTTCCGAAACGCATCGAGCAGCCCGTGCGCATAATTTATGCAGCCAAAAGCAGTCACGTAATCCTTTTTTGCCAAAAAATATTTCGTGTCCTCGCAGTATTGCGCCGCAAGCTCAAGGGCGTAGGCGTTTTGGGGGGTTTTCCCGACCTCTTTGACATTCGCATAAAACTGCTCAATATCTGATTCAATCCGCTCGCGCTCGCTTTTTGCAATGGCTGCGCCGGACTTTTTCTGCTCTTTTTTGCCCTTTTCCATTTTTCCGCCGCCGCCTTTCCCCCAAGGCGCTAAAAATCGCCCCGTGCAACCTTTTTATTCATATGCCAGCAATACAAGGACAACAAACTATTTAGGTGACGTGTTGGGATCTAGGCCAAGAAAATGGAAAAAGAAGGGCAGGATGCGCTGGAAATGGGTCAAGAAGCGGCGCAAACGCCTCAAGCGCAAGCTGAAGCGCCGTGTCGGCGAGCTCTAAGCAACGCGAGATAATGTAGAGATATCCGGGAATAGCTGGAGCCTTGACGGCAGTGGGCAGCCCGACCAAGCATCGCACACTATGCTGACGATTCAATGCCATAGCATATGCTTTTTTCCGCCCTATCCAGTTCTCTCGGCATACCTTGCGCGCGACTCCACTTCTTTTGCAAGCTTTGCAATGCGCGCATTTTCTTTTGAATGTGCAGAATATGCCGCCACAAATGCAGCCGCCAGCTTTTGCGGCAGGGCGCATTTCATCGTGAGCACATCCACTGCCTTGTCCTCATCATCTTGGCTCACATACCCAAGCCCGAAATCAATTACAAACACACCGCGCTTGCCTGCAATGAGGTTCGCTGGCGAGAAATCCCCATGTATTATGTTGGCATCATGGAGGCGCGCAAGTATTGATGCGGCGGTTTTCACATGACCGGCGTTCATTTTCTCCTTGTTTTGCAGATATGACAGCAGCTCGCCGTCCAAAAAGGACATTGTAATACAAAATCTTTCCACAGAATATACAACTGGGCAGCTTACGCCAGCTGTTTTGGCAGATGCAAGCAGCCTTGCCTCTGATTTCGTGCGGGATGTGCGCAAGGAAATGTCAAGAGCAGGCTGCCTGTACGCTTTTTGCACCCTGTCTTTTTTCACTGCCTTTTTGCCGCAGAATTCCCCAAGTGTTACTGTTGCTTCGGCGCCTTTCATGAGAATCAAATCCTAAATACCGCAGAGCCGATAAAGCAGAATGCGAAAATGGAAAGCCAGATTCTCCAGTCCCAGTTCATCACCTTGCTTCCGTCAAGGGGGAAAATTGGGAGCATGTTGAAGAATGCAAGGAAGATGTTCACCTGCGCTCCAAGCCGGCAAATGACGCCGAGCATAGGCAAGGCATCTGAGAAAAACAGCCAGCCTGCCATGAACAGGATAAAGAGCGCGATGTTTGTCATCGGGCCTGCAAGGGAAATTATGCCGTTCTGCTGCCTCGTTATCATGCGGCGCACAGGCTGGATGTACACTGCGCCGGGCGCGATGAAGAGCGGGAAGTGGAAGCCAAAAAGCTGCGGCACGATTGCCAATGCAAGCATGAACACCAAGCCCGAAGGCCATGCCCTAAATGCCGCCTTTGCCCCGTATTTGACCGCGACGTATTTGTGCGCAAGCTCATGGAGCACAAAGCCTGAGCCCACCGTGGTTGTGAAAATGAGCATGTAGTAGACAAACTGCCCGGATTCGATGTCCAGCCCGCCATTTGCAAACGTGAGCGCAAGCGAGATTGCCATTACTGACGCCAGTATGTTTATGGCTTCTGTCGAATCAATTCTCATTCCAGGTAGGGGAAGCATAACATATCACCAGGGAAGAAAAATTCAGATTACCTTTATGCCATCATCTTCAAGATTTACTTTTGCCGGCGCAAAAAAGCCCTCGTATGATTTCACTATGCCTTCGATTTCACTGCCAGGCTCAAGGGAGAGCCTGATTTTGCCGTTCAGCTTTGCCGCCGCAAGCGCGGTTGCAAGCCGAACCTTGATGCCACCAGCCATATCAGAGTGCGTTATGACAAGCACAGAATCCCCGGCACGGATGCCCCGCACATACGGGTATGCAAGCGAGAGCAGTATTGATGCGCCTAGTGAGAGCGCAAGGTATTTTGCAAGCGAGAGAAGCGTTGCGGGGCTGATTGCAAAATATATGAGGGATGCTGCGGAAAACATGGCAAGCGATTTTGCAAACATTGACAAACGCATCATATGATTACCTGAACATGGCGTCAGAGCCGCCTGCCGCGAATTTCTTGATGCGCTCGACATATTCCTTGGTGATTGAGGGCTTTACTTTGGAGAGCGCCTCCTCAAAGTCCTTTGCCAGGACCTTCTTTGCATTTACATCGCGGCGTATCGCAGACATGCCTGCCTCGCGGCATGTGTTCTCGATGTCGGCGCCAGTGTAACCATCGGTCCTCTTTGCAAGGTCTGCAATATCGATTTCTGATTCAAGGGGCATCTTCTTTGTGTGTATCTTGAATATCTCAAGCCTTGTCTCCTTGTCAGGCGGGGGTATTTCTATCACGCGGTCAAACCTTCCTGCGCGCATGAGAGCCATGTCGAGTATATCTGGGCGGTTTGTCGCTGCCAGCACCACCACATTTTTGAGGGTGGAAAGCCCGTCAAGCTCTGTAAGGAGCGAATCCACCACGCGCTCGGTGACGCGGCTGCCCTCTGAATCAGATGCGCGGTGCGGCGCAATTGCATCTATTTCATCTATGAAAATAACTGATGGTGCAGCCATCCTTGCCTTGCGGAATATCTCGCGAACCGCCTTTTCCGACTCGCCGACCCACTTTGAGAGAACCTCGGGCCCTTTTATGGAGATGAAGTTCGCCTCGCACTCTGTTGCCGCCGCTTTTGCAAAAAGCGTCTTGCCAGTGCCTGGCAATCCCACAAGCAGTATGCCACGGATGGGGCGTATGCCCATGCGCGAGAACACCTCTGGGTGCTTAAGCGGCAGCTCGACTGCCTCCTTAAGCTCGTTCTTGACAGGCTCAAGCCCGCCGATGTCACTCCAGAGCACGTTCGGCTTTTCTATGAACACCTCGCGGAGCGCTGAGGGATGGATTTCGCGCAATGCATTGAAAAAATCTTCGCGCGTCACGCGCAGGTTGTCAAGTATCTCGGTTGGTATGAAATCCTGCTCCAGATCTATCTTGGGCAATATCCTTCGCAGCACCTTCATCGCAGCCTCTTTTGTGAGCGATGATAGGTCCGCACCGGTGTAACCATGCGTGATGTTGGCAATCTCGTCAAGGTTCACGTCTTTTTCAAGGGGCATGCTGCGCGTGTGTATCTGCATTATTTCCTTGCGCGCATCCCGGTCAGGAATGCCAAGCTCGATTTCACGGTCGAATCTTCCGGGGCGGCGAAGCGCAGGGTCAATGGAATTGGGGCGGTTTGTTGCGCCAATCACTATTACCTTGCCGCGCGCCTTAAGGCCGTCCATGAGCGTAAGCAATTGCGAGACCATGCGCCGCTCCACTTCGCCAGTAACTTCCTCGCGCTTTGGAGCAATTGCATCAATCTCGTCCATGAATATGATGGTGGGCGCGTTCTCCTCCGCATCCTTGAAAATGGTGCGAAGCTTCTCTTCCGACTCGCCCACGAACTTGGAAACAAGCTCAGGGCCCCCTATGTGTATGAAATTCGCATCAGACTCAGATGCCACTGCCTTTGCAAGAAGAGTTTTTCCGGTTCCCGGCGAGCCGAAAATCAGGACTCCCTTGGGCGCCTCAATTCCCAACCTCTCAAAAAGCTCAGGGTGGCGCATTGGAAGCTCGACCATCTCGCGTATCTTTTGCACTTCCTCTTTCAATCCGCCGATGTCCTCATAAGAAATGGAGGATGCAATGCCTCCGACCTCTTTTGCAGGCGTGTCCTTGAGCACGACTTCAGTGGATTCATTCACGATGCAGATGCCTGCCGGCTGCACCACTGCAGCGACAAGGGGGAATGATGTCCCGAAAACGCCTATGAATATCGTGTCGCCGCGCGTGAGCGCCCTGCCAACAAGCTTCTTCTTCACGAACTGGTCAAAGCCGGGAGAATACTTGATTGGCTGCGTGGGCGCAAGCACCACTTTTTTTGCCTCCTTTACCTCGGGCTTGCGCAATACAAGCTTGTCGCCAAGGGCGATGCCCACATTCTGGCGCAAATAGCCGTCCATGCGTATGATGTTGAGGCCCTCGTCCTGCGGGTGCGCCTGCCACACTATTGCAGCGGTTGAGCGCTTGCCCTTGAGCTCGACAATGTCCCCTGTCGCGACATCCAGCTCCTTTCTTGCGCGGGAGTCTATCCTGACAAGCCCGCGGCCAACGTCGTTTTGCAGCGCTTCGGCGACTTTGAGCTCAATGGTTTTGGACATAGAAGCACACCTCGATAATAGCTGAAGAATAGGGGAAGCTCATTTATAAATAAGTTGGGTTTTGTTCGAGA
>JAGVIA010000005.1 GCA_020056305.1 archaeon
TCAGAGAAGCAAAAGTTGAGGCAGAGCAGATGCGCTTGGTTTCTTTCTGCTGAGCCTTCACATCAAGAAGCCCACGCCTTCAGGCGTGGGTCATTCACGGCAAGGCTGCGGGTAGAATAGCGCATGGTTGTTTGTGCCGTTTGTCTCTAGCACCTCCTCAAGCGCATCAGCCATCAGCGCAAGGGGCTCCCGCTCATCAGCGCATGTGAACGTCATGTTGAAGAACATTGATTCATTCGGGCCAAGCGGCGTTGTGTTCACAAGCTCGTCAATGCCAAATGCATCGCCTTGCACGCTTGTGTGCGACGCCTCTGCAGGCCCAAGGCCGATGTTTCGCACCTCAAGCTGCACCACATAGTCAGCGCTGTCGCCATCGTAATTTTCCCATCCGACTGGCACATATGAGTTGATTACCAGGTCCGGCTTGTAAAGCGGCGAGCTTGGAAACAGGTAATACGTGCAGTTAATCGGGCTTGCGCCGCCTCCGCCAACCCACTCGTCATGCTGCTCAACCTGCCAGTATTTGTCGTTTGATGCCCATATGCCGCTGTTCCAATCGCTTCCCTGCGTGCATGATGCCTCAAATGTGTAAGGCTCTTCAGCGCCTGCGCCAAGCGCACTTACATTGTATTTGAAAGTGCCATCAACACTGTAGGCTTCTGTCACTGACGCTCCAGCAGGCCCCTGCCCAACATTGTGCGTAATTAGAGTTGCGTTGAAAGGCACGCCTGGGTAAAATGGTCCATATGGCACCTCACCGGTTACATCGAATTCTGGGGGGTCAATGTTGCACGTTCCTGTTCTGTTCAGTCCGTTAACTTCGTTGTTTTCCGACACGCTGTTGTTCGAATCCAGGTCAACTGTAAGGCTCACAAGCTCATTGCCGCTGCACGGCACTGATCGCACGTAAGAATACTGGCTAAAAGCAGGCAGCGGAGGAACAGTCACGTTGAAAGTGCCTGCCGCAGACTCGTCAACAGCAAGCGTCTCGCCGATGGCCACATCGCCAAAATTATACGCCCGTATCTCGAAATCGACGTGGTTTGCCGGGCTGTTGTAAGAGATTATGACCCGCGGCACCAAGTCCATGTACGCAAAAGATGCTGAAATCGCAACAAGCAGCGCTATGGCCAGATATCTAATATTCATTATTAATCACCTTAGGGCATTTCTTCTATTATACCTTGCTTATAAACTTATTCCCACACTGGAAACAATCCCTTCAGCCTCTGGCCACCAAATATGCTATGCAGGTGCATCCTTTTATTTTTTAGGCACTATTCTTCAGTCTGGGAGAACCTTATGGACGAGGAATTCACAGACCTTCGCATTGCCGTCGCAGGAGTAGGGGGCGCAGGCTGCAACACGATAAATCGGCTTGCGCGCTTTGACATCCCAAATGCAAAGCTCATGGCATTCAACACTGACAAGAAGCATCTTTCCCTTGTCTCTGACAAGGCGGAAAAGTTCCTGATTGGCGGCAAGCTCACCCGCGGCCTTGGGGCAGGCGGCTTTCCTGAAGTTGCGGAAAAGGCAGCGCTGATGTCCCGTGCGGAAATCGAAAAGGCGCTCTACGGTGTGGATTTGCTCTTTTTATCAGCAGGCATGGGCGGCGGCACAGGAACAGGCGCATCTCCCGTCATTGCAGAAATAGCCCGCGATGCAGGCGCAATGGTGGTGTGCTTTGTCACAACCCCTTTCAAGCTCGAAGGCTCGCGCATTGGGAAAGCCCGCGAAGGCTGCCAGAAGCTTCGCGCCGCAGCAGACACGGTCGTGATAATTGACAACAACAGGCTGCATGCATTCGCGCCTAATTTGCAGATTGAAAAGGCGTTTGAGCTGGCTGATGAGATAATCTCGCGTGCAGTGTCCGGCATCACAAAAACAGTGTTTTCCCCTTCGCTTATCAACTTGGATTTTGCAGACCTAAAGACAGTTGTCGAAAAAGGCGGCGTTGGCATGATCGCGGTTGGAGAGGCGCACGGCTATGACCGGGTGAATGACGTTGTGAAGGACACGCTCACAAACAGGCTTCTTGACGTGGAATGCAGCGGCGCAAAGGGCGTGCTCCTTGAAATCATTGGCGGCAACGACCTGACGCTTGGCGATGTGAACAGCGTTGGCGAGCTTATGACCGAGCTGGTGGATGAGGATGCAAACGTTGTCTGGGGCGCGCGCGCAGAGCCTGGCAATGAGGGCAAAATAGAAGTGATTGCGATATTCACAGGGGTTTCCGCGCCAACAATGCTGCTAAAGTAAGAAGAAAGGCGCATTGAAAGCCAGCGCTGCTTCTACTGCTTGATTTCCACGAATTCCTTCAATGCGCTTGTCGCATACGCGCCAGATGGCAGCGAAAATGAGAACGTGTCCTTCTTGAATTCAAATTTCACAAGCGGGCAGAGCGCAGTGCGATAGCTTCCTTTTGCCGATATTTCAGGGAAGCATCGAATGCGGAAGTCCGAGGGCTTTATGCCTTCAAGCTCGAAGATGTTTTTCTCATACTCATTCATGCTTTCAGGCAAGGTTTCATAGCCGATTAATTTGAGGGCAAGAAAGCGGCTGCCGGATTTTTTAATTGCCGTTAGCTGCTCTTCAATGCCCGGAAAACCAAAGTTGTTAATTCCACAGAAACATTCCCCTTCATGCGCATCGAAATCCTTCCCCTCAATCCTCTTCGACAAATGCAAATTGAACAAATACGCCTGATATGCGTGCACGAACATCAAAGCAAGCCCGCGCGGCAATTTCCGCAGAGCATTTACGTAATCATATGGATTTTGCGCAAGGTGCGAAAGCAATAAGCGCTCATATTTGAGGTTTGTTGGGAAGTCCGCCAATGCTTTCTTGTAATCATGCGTGGCTGCAAGCTCGCTTCTTGCCTTTTTCGTCCGCTCATCCTCCCTCTCCCCTCCGAATGTCAAATATTCCAGCACCGCCTTTCTTGAATTCCCAAGAGCAAGTGCCCTTCCCATCACGTGCGTATTTCCCCGCGAGCCAAATCTCTGCGAGCCGAAATAATTGGGAAAAATGCCGCCTATTTCCTTGTGGATTTTTTTCACAACGGAATCTGCATCAAAGCCGTTTGCAGCAGTTGCTTTCTTTTTTGCACTTCCGGCTGCCGCATGCTTTTTTCCAGCGTTTTCTTCGCCTAATCCAGACACCCTTATCAAAAACCTGTTCCCTGCCAAATCCCCAAGCGCAACCTTTTCCTTTGCTTTCCATGCCCCGTTTATTTTCACATTTCCAAGCTTGTTTGCAATTGCAGCAAGCTCCGAGGGCTTAATCTCATACATGGATGCCAATTGCACTGTCTGCGCATTCCTATCTTTTGTCCCTGCGAATGAGAACCGTTTCTTTCCCGCGCCAACCAAATGCGCCACTGCCTCAAGCGCGGATTGCGTGTTCCAGCCGCTCTTTTGCAGCACAAAATGGCAGAATTCCCCCTCGCCTGCATCCGAAAAGCCGAATTGCTTTCCAACTTCCAGAACCCTGCCGTCCTGCATGATTTCCTCCACGACAAAATCTTCCGGCTTCCCCTTTATGCCGCCAGCCAGCCTCTTTGATTTTCCCAAGCGCGAAAGTTCCACAAATGCATTTGCGCGCCAATATTATTAGATGCCGCGTTCTTTCCCGCAAGAGAGATTACCATACAGCCTCCTTCTCCAGCGTCCCATCAGCCGGGCAGCTCTCTCCCGCGCGTGCGCGCGCGTTCGATATTTTTGCAAAATTCTCCTACTTATAAATATCTGCCCCCTGAAGGGGGCAGTTTTCCTATATGAAGGACACCAGACTCATTTGGTCAAAAGTCTTTTGCACCTCCACAACTGATGTGGAA
>JAGVIA010000038.1 GCA_020056305.1 archaeon
GAGAGGCAGCCTAAGCTGCCGCCAGAAGATTTTATCAAAAATCCGGTCTTCGGGCCGGTTTTCAGGCACCGGATTCAATTACTTTCGGAAGTACTGAGCTCTCCTAGAACATGCTAAATGACGAGGACAGATGATAGAGCAGCAGCGTTAGGGGCGCAAGAATTGCAAGGTAAATTGGCCAGTTGCCCCTCTGCCCCTCCGAGTGCCCGACCGCAATCGAAGCAAGAAGGGAATAGATGAGAAGATACCCGCTTGTTGCAAGGGGCATGGCTGCACTTGTGCTTCCTCCTTGCGCGCCTGGGAATTTGCCAAGGGCAGATGCCATGCCGTGCACCAGCCCCAAAATAATAGGCACGAGCACGCCTCCGCCAAAGAGAATTGTGTATTTTTGCATCGAGAGCGCAGCCTCCCGCTCTGAAATGAGCGAGAAAGTTGAGAGGATGTCCTGCGCGGTTTCCATTAGCGCGCGGTGCATATGGCTGCCCGAGGAGTATGCGTGCGATATCAGGATAGCCGAGCGCGAAAGCAATGCTGAATCGGAATTTGCCGCCAAATCTGCCAAAACCGCAGGCAATGCCGCGCCTGCGGCAACCTTTCTTGAGCATTGCGCAAATATGCCGGAAAGGGCGCCATAATTCCCTTCCGCAATCTTCTCAAGCCATTTCTCCGCACTTGTTGTCTGCTGAAGGTAGGATACCTCGAAAAGCGCGCCAGGGAGCATCTTTTCCATCTGGGCAGCCTGCGATTGCGTGCGATAAATTTGTTGGAGGATTGGCGCAATGGCTAGGCAGAAGAGCGCAGCAAAAGGGATGTAAAGAATTGGCATTTGCACAAGATAGGAAAGCGCGGATAGCAGCGCAAAGAAGAATGCAACGCCTGCAAAAAGCGGCGCGGAAGCCCGCATGCCAAGAAATGAAACTTGCATCCCAAGAAGCGAGGAGGGCCCGCCCCTCCTGCCTGCAAGGGCTGGCGGGCGCATTGCAAAAAGAAGCAAAAGTGCGAGCGCATCAAGAAGCGGGAAAAACACCATGTATGCGCCGAAAACTGCTGCATCGCTTATGCCCTCTTTGAGAATGCCTGCTGAAAGCACTGCATATATGCCAAAGAATGCGGGAAGCAGGGCCGATGCTGCGATAAATGCCAGAAAGAGCAAACTTGAGCGCGACGAGAACAGACGCACGGATGAGAGCGCCTCGGAAGACAGGTTGTCCGCAAGCGAGCGGAGCATCTCCTGCCCGCCGCCATGGGAAAATGCAAATGCTAGTGCGGAAACAGCGCTTTTTATCGGCCGGGATGCGAATTTTGCAGACAAGCCGCTAAGCGCTCGGGATGAAGGCGCGCCTGATTTTATCTGCATCACTGCGGCACGCAGGTGGCTTGCGAAAAGGTAGTGGGATTCGGACAGCAGCTCAAGGGATTTCTCCGGCGGGATGCCAATTGAGATGTACACTGCTGCCTGGCGCAAGATGAGGGGCATCTCAGACGCATACGCAGACTCAAGGCGCGAGGATTGGAAGATTGGATAATACGAGATGCACAAAAAAAGGAGCGCGAAAGTGAAAAAGGAGGCGGCAGCGGCCAAAAGAATATCTGCAAACACTGCAAATGCCAAAAATGAGAAAAATGAAACAATGAGTGAGAAGATGAGCGCTGCGGACAGGTATTTTTGCGCATCCATTTGCGAGCCGGAGGCTGCGAATGCGAGCAGTATTCGCTGCGGCATGCTGCCCCCGAAATTGATGGCAGGCGCTGCAGATGCCATCCGCCATATTTCACGTGCCATTGCCGCCTCCTTTGCCATATGCAAACTCCTGGAGAATCAGGACCGACTTGGCAAAACCCATTTTCTTTTTTGAAAGTGACGAGATGAGGGCAGAGCGCTTGCGAATTTCGGCAGTTGCCTCCCGAATCGTCAGCCCCATTGACTGCGCTGCATAGGATAGCGTGGCGCTTTTATTGCCCGTTGCCCGAAGCCCGCCGGTTTTTGCATCCTGCGCAAACAAAAGCAGGGGCTTGCAGTCCTTGCCCACCTCAGATATCTCAACAATTGCGCGCCGCTCGCTCACTTTGCGCCGTATTCTGTCATACAGAAGCGAGCGGCGCTGCACAATAACGATTGAGATTGCAGGCATGTCTGCCTCGGATATGCCAAGCATCACCAGCCGCCGCAGGCACTCCCCTGAGTTGTTGGCATGGAATGTCGCATACGTGCCCCGCGCCTGGCCGGCAAGCACCGCCTCCATGAATGCGGAAGTTTCCTTTTGCGTGCGTATTTCCCCGACAATGACGCGGTCGGGGCGCATCCGGAGCGAATCGTGCACCAAATCCTCCATGCCTATGCCAAGCTCGGCATTTGAGCATAGCATCACCTTGTGCACATGTGGTATTTCGATTTCAGGCGTCTCTTCAATTATGACAACGCGCTCTTGAAGCGGGATGAACGAGAACAGGGCATTTAGCGTGGTGGTCTTGCCCGATGCGGTGTTCCCTGCAACGATGGCGGAGATGTCGGATTGCAAAACAAGCCAGAGAAAGCCCAGTGCCTCAGGTGTTATGGTCTTGAGGGATGCAAGCTCGGGCACTGATATTGGATTTGAGCGGAATTTGCGTATTGTGAATTCGGTCTGCGAAATGGGTGAGGTTGAGGCATGAAGACGGGAGCCGTCCGGCAGAGCCGCGTTTATTTTCGGGTTGGCAAGCGTGAGCCTTCTGCCCATGCGCCTGCCCATCTTGTTTATGGTGTCAATTGCAAGGCTTGCATCGTCAATGGCGGCATTCGTCTGCCGCCAGCCGATGTTGCGAAGATAGACAAACACAGGCTCGCCCACGCCAGTCATCGCTATTTCCTCAATGTTCGGGTCGGCAAGAAGCGCATTAAGGAAAAGCATGCCAAATGTGTGTGCAAGGGCAGTTTTTGGCAGGTATTTTTTCTGCTGCGAATCAAGCTCGATTGAATGCTCCTTGCAGTATGAGAGGAGTATGGAGTTTATGCGCAATGCAGCGTCTTTTTCCCCCGCTATTGCGCTTGTGGCAGCCTGCCTTTCATACTCGGAGGCAATGGAGAGAACAAGAGACTCTTCCTCTTCTGACAGGCACGGGTATGGGAGCTTGTAGTCACCAGAGGCAAGGATTTTCCATCCGAGCTTTTTTGGCACTACACCACCGAGAGCGCATCTCCTTTTTTTATAGACAGTTTTTTTGCAAACCCTGCAGGAAGCTCAAGCAAATATTTTGACGGAACCTTAGGCGTGAGAAGGGGCAGGAATGGCGGGACGGATTCGTAGAGCTCGTTCACAACAAAATCCTTGGAGAGGTAAATCGAATCAAACGGGAAAAAAACGAAAAGGGAATGGATCGGGTAGATTCCAATTGAATCAAAGACAAATAGGAGAGGAACTGCCTTTTTGCGGAACATCAAGCCGCGGCTGCGGGCAAACGGCGTTGAGAGCATCTCAACTGCCAAATTTGATTTCTTTTTGCTGCGGAAATTTTTGATCATTGCAAGCCAGCCCCAATGCGCCATTTTCTTGCAGCACCCTGCTTTTCTTTGCCATGCGCGCGCTTTTTGCAGCACGCACGCCATGCATCCTTATTTCCCATATCTTCTCTTTCTCTTCGTGTATTCCGCTATCGCTTTTTTGAGCTCGGCATGGGAAAATTCCGGCCAGAGCTTTTGTGAAAAGTAAAATTCAGAGTACGCGCCCTGCCATGGGAGAAAGCCTGACATGCGCATCTCGCCTGACGTGCGGATGATCAGATCCGGGTTTGGGATTTCCGCAGTGTAGAGAAGTTTTTGGAATTCGTCTTCTGTGATTTGCCGCTTGCCTGACGATATTGCCGCATTCACGGCATCAACAATCTCCTGCTTGCCGCCATATGCAAGGAAGAGGTTTAGGAAATAACCGTCAAAAATTGCAGTCCTGCGCTCAAGCTCGCCCATTTTCTTCTGTATGCTCTCCGGGAACAGCTGTCGCCTTCCAAAAAAGCGAATGCGCACCTTGTATTTGTCGTAGCCCCCGCGGCGCACTGCGGAAAGGAGCTTGGAGTCAAATATCTCAAAGAGCTTGCTTATCTCTTCCTTGTCGCGCTCGAAATTCTCTGTGGAGAAGCCCCACATGGAGAGCATGTGGATTTTCTCCGCCTTGCACCACTTGAGCAAATCGCCGATTTTTTCTATCCCTTTCTCGTATCCATCGGTGACTGTGATGCCCTTCTTCTTGGACCAGCGGCGGTTGCCATCCGGGATTATTGCGATGTGATATGGGCGCATGGGAAACAAACTCTGCCATCGTTTAAATCTTTTGGGCTGACAGCCACTTCACATACTGCCTTATGCCCTCTTCCATTCCGACTTTTTCCTTCCATCCGCTTTTGCACAGCTTCTCCTGCGAAAGGAGCATGAGTGGCACATCGCCCTCCCACCCGCGCTTGCCGCCAGTATGGGAAAGTTTGGATGAGAGATGCAGCTCCTTGCACAATATTTTTGCAATAGCATCAACGTCAGTCTGGCTGCTGCTGCCAATGTTGTAAACGTCAAATCCGCTTTTTGCAGCAGAAAATGCCGCAAGAGTCGCATCGATTGCATCCGAGATGAAAAGATACGATTTTGCCTGCTTCCCGTCTCCGAGAATTTCAAGCGCGCTTGCATTTTTTTTCAGCTTGCAATAGAAGTCAAACATTACACCGTGGTTAGAGAGAGGCCCATAAATGTTCGCATAGCGTATGGTCAGGAAATCCATGCCCTGCTCTTTTGCGTAAAGCATGCCCAATTTTTCGCCCGCAAGCTTTGATGCACCATAATTGCTGATTGGGAGAGTCGGAGCCGATTCCGGCGTCGGTATTGTTTTTGCCTCGCCGTACACGGCAGAGGTGGATGCGAACACAAACTTCTTGGCGCCGGCTTTTGCCGCGGCATCAAGTGTGTTCTGCGTGCCTTGCACGTTTATCCGCTGCGTGGCTGCCGGGTCGGTAAAGCTCTTTAGCACGGATGGCTCGGCTGCGAAATGAAATATTACGTAATGCCCCTTGGCAGCTGCAAATATCTCTTCTTTTTTGCAGATGTCGCCGATGACTAGTTTTGCACGCGCATCAACATTCTCTTTTTTTCCTGCGGACAGATTGTCAAAGACGGTAACTTCGTTGCCCGCATCCAAAAGCGCCTTGCACAAGTGCGCGCCTATGAAGCCTGCCCCCCCAGTAAGAAGTATTTTCATGCGCGATGAGCCGTTGCCGGAATTTTTCATTTCCAAACACCTGCTTTCTTGAATATTTTTGCAGCCGTTGTCTTTAAGTGCACCCATGGGGGCGCAAGATGGCCGCGCATTTCGGTTTTTCCTGCAAGAAGCGCAGCCTTGATTGCCCCCTCGCTTGCGTTCGCGCACGCCACCTCTGTCCATGCCGCCCCTATTTCCTCGGGAAAATGCGCATCAGAGCATGCGATAAGGGGAAGATTGTGCTCTTGCGCAAAAGATACTGCTCGGGCATTCTCCCACGGCAGCGCTACTCTTGCATTCAACCCTTCCACTGCCGCAACCTGTTTTATTATTCCATCATCCATTTTCTCAACTTTCGGCCTTGAGCCGCGAAGAGAGTCAAAAGGGTGCGGAAGCGCAAGCAGCCCGCCCTGCTTTTTTATCTCGAAAATCACGGCGCGAAGGGGCGCAGGGGGTATGCGCTTTTTTATGAAGAGCGCAAGCACGTCCCCCATGTCGGTTGTCACTTCCTCCCCAATGATGACGGTGAGCGAGGGCGCGACTTTTTCGGCAATTTGAGCGACCTCAGATGCGCCTTTTACCTCATTGTGGTCGGTAATTGCAATCGCATCAAGCCCAACAGCTGCGGCTCTGGCAACCACTTCATCAGGCGAGGCATTTGAGTCACCCGAATATTTCGTGTGCATGTGGAAATCTATTTTCATTATTGAGCACCAAATGTGAAATTTTATCTGACAGTATCGCATTCCTTTCATTTCCTGCTGCTTTTTTCTTCCAGTGTTTCCATATTCCCGCTTCTTTTGCCTCCTGTGAATATCCCCAGCCATTTTTGCAGCGTGGATGCTTTAAGCATCACACTTGCCCGGTCCATTTCCCCGCACTCTGAGAGAAGCGCGTCAAACATGAACGTTTTGCCAAGGGAGAGCATCAAAGCCGCGCCGCCGTCTCCGCTTCGTGCAAACGCGTCGTGCAGAAGAGAGTGCATCAGCAGGTCTGTGCCAAAGGCGCCTCTCCATTGTGACTCGTATTTTTCGGGCGTTGCAGCATTTTTTCCCGCCAATAAGCCGCATTGTGACGCAAAGAAAATGCCCCCGCCAGTGCTTGCCTTCACCTGACCTGCCGCGTCCCCCACAAGGCACACCTTCTTTTTCCCGAATGTTCCCGCGGTTTTAGCGCGGGCGGCAATAGGGATGACACCCGAGAGGCAGGACTCGCATTTGGAATATTCCAATTTGAACTCGGAGAGCATGCCGTCAAATGCGCGCTTTGAGATGTGCGGCATCTCCACGCCAAGCCCGATTCGCGCGCGCTCATTAGTTATCGGTATCACCCAGCCGAAAAAGCCCGGGTAGTTTTTTTCCGAGAGGAGCACCTCAACCGCGTGCACGTCCTCGCACTGGTAATCAAATTCCGCCTGGAAGCAGGAGACGAATCTTGATATTTTTGGAAAGCCAAACGCCTGCGCGACAGAGGAGGCAGGGCCGTCGGCGCCTATTATGCAATCAGCCTCGTACGGCATGCGCGCCTTGGAATTAAGGCTGAGCACTGCGCCTTCTTTTTCCGCGGCAGCAGCGCATATTGCATCAAGCTTTGCCCGGTCGAGCACAAGTGACTTTGGCCCGCCTTGATTTTTTATGACAAAAAGCTGCTTGCCTGCGCGTATGTGCGCAGTCGTGATGGAATTTTGCACTGCAGGCTTGTAATTTATGTGCTCGGACATTTTTTCCAAGCCCGTGACTGAGATGTGCCCGGAGCACTTCACAGGGCTGCCAACTTGTGCATCCTCTTCTGAAATGAGAACTTTTTTGCCTTGCGCTAGCGCGCCTATAGCAGCAAACGAGCCTCCGGGCCCTGCGCCAATGACATGGACATCGAACATGGAAATCACAACTCGAACATTAAGGCAAAAAAACACATTCGCATGCAGCACATGATTGAGGAAATCCGTTTTTCGGCTCCGGCCGCGGTTCTTGCCTTTCAGATTTTATTCATCCAGCGGCTTATCCTATTTCCCTTGTGCGTTTCTTTTCACTAGATTTGCAGCCACCGCATCAAACCGGTCAAAGAATGTCTTCCACGAGAACTTGTCGCGCACTTTCACATACCCGGATTTTCCCATGCGCTCTGCAAGCGACGCGTCGTGAGAGAGCAGGAGCATCGCGATTGCGGCATGCTTCTCATCGGGCACCAAAAAGCCGTCACGCTTGTCGGATACTGTCTCAAGCGGGCCGCCCGATGCGACTGCAATGCAGGGCTTTGATGATGCAAAGCCTTCAAGAGGCACAAGCCCGAAATCCTCGTTAATTGGGGTGTAAACAAGCGCGCGGCAGTTTGAGTAAAGCAATCTTCGCTTTTGCGCGGAAATGTTCGTGTGCACCGTGCCGTCCGCGCCCAAATATTCGGCAATTTCCTGACAATATGCAATATGCTCAGGGCGGGAGGAGAGGCTGCCTGCGATGATGAGCTTCCAGCCGCTTGCTGACTTTCCAGCCATGCGCCGGAATTTTTTGAACGCGGCAATGGCAAACTCGAAATTCTTCTCAGGCGCAATGCGCGATGGATACAGGAAATACTTGCCATAATCGCCTTCGGAGAAGTCAGAAAGCTCAACTGCAGGGTGCAGCACTTCAGACTCCTGGTTGAGGTATTTGCGTATTCTCTTCTGCGTGTTTTTGCTGTTTGCGAATATGTGTTCAATATGCGGCACCACGCGCGACTCGATTTGCCTAAAGCCCGCAATAGCCGCGCCCCATGCAAGCTTGGCGGCAGGGTTGCGCCTTCCCATGCGCCAGTCGTAGAGGTCATATGCCTCGCGGTTTGGCGAATGGCAGTACCAGAGAACTGGCGAATTCCGGTTGCGAATCCACTCTGATGGCGAGCTATGGCAGTTCACCAAGTCAAAATCTTGCAATTTGGCAGTGTAGAAAGAGAGGCCGGATGCGACGCCGCCAATAAAGCGCCCCTTTGCGCCCGGGAGCATCTGCACGTCAATGCCACGGAATTCCGGGAATGTGGTTTTGGGGTTGTAGCGGCTGCAATATACCGTTGCGCCGGTGTGCTGCGCTATCTTCATTATCGTATAGTCAAGCCCGCCACGGGTTTCTATGAAGGGGTTAACTATGGCAAGGCGCATAAGGAAGCTATTTATAGCTTGGTTTTTATATCCCATCTCTGCAGCTTTTGTTGCATTCACAGGGGTGTAGAAATGAAAATATCTGAACTTAAAGCAGGGGTCGGCAATGTTACCATAACAGCCGAGGTCGTAAACGTTGAGGAGCCGCGAAAAGTGCTCACGAAGTTTGGCAAGGAGACCCGCGTTGCTAACGCGACAATCCGCGACGATTCTGGTGAGGTAGTGCTCTCCCTTTGGGGCGATGACATCGACCGCATCACAACAGGCGCAAAGGTCACCATACAGAACGGCTGGGTTTCCGAGTACAAGGGAAACCTGCAGTTGTCAGCAGGGAAATACGGCAAGCTCATTGTCGAGTAAAGCGAAGCTTTACGAGATTTGTCGAGCAAGGCTCGACATGGTCGAGTAAAAGAAACAGACGCCATCAAATGCGCAAATGATGGCCCGTTTTTATTTTTTTATAAATATCTGCCCCCTGAAGGGGGCAGTTTTCCTATATGAAGGACACCAGACTCATTTGGTCAAAAGTCTTTTGCACCTCCACAACTGATGTGGAA
>JAGVIA010000033.1 GCA_020056305.1 archaeon
AAAACATTGGCTCGCTAGGCCTCGCAAGGCTTAATTAGCGCCCCTTCCAAGCATTAGCACATGAAGATTCTGTTTTGCACCACGAATAGGGGCAAGCTTGCCGAAGCCGAAAGGATTTTAAAAAGGTATAGCATAACTCTTGTCCACCGCAACGTCAAAGGGACCGAGGTCCGCAGTGATGATTGCAGGGAAGTTTCGGCTTGCTGCGCAAGTGAGCTTTACAGGAGATTCAGACGCCCTCTTATCGTGGAGGATTCGGGCATATATGTGGAAGCCTTAGGGGGCTTTCCCGGCGCGTACTCCGCATGGGCGATGGAGAAAATAGGCATCGGCGGCATATTGGCGCTGATGAAGGGGAAGAATCAGAGGAAAGCGCATTTCATTTGTGCCGTGTCGTATGCAGGCAATGGCATCGGGCTGAAAGCGGATGGGAAGCAGGGCGGCGCTGCAAGTGAAAGGCGTGCTGCAAAGTCTGCAGTTGTGCGCACATTCGTTGGCAAGTGCGACGGAAAAATCGCATTGAAAGCCACTGGAACACTCGGATTCGGGTATGACCCGGTATTCGTGCCACTGGGCGGGAAAAAGACGTTTGCGCAGGATGCAAGGATGAAGGAAAATGTTTCGCACAGAAAGAAGGCATTTGAAGCATTGGGAAAATTTTTAGAGGGTTGAAAAAATGGCAAGGATGCACTCAAAGAAACGCGGAAAGTCCGGCAGCAAGAGGCCGCCGGTGCGCACTACCCCGGAATGGGTGGAATACTCGGCGCACGAAGTCGAGGACATGATTTCAAAGTTCGCAAAGGAGGGCCAGACTCCCACGCAGATCGGCATGAGGCTCCGGGATTCATACGGCGTGCCCTCTGTCAAGAACCTTACCAAGAAATCCATTAACAAAATACTTGAGGCAGGCAATGCAAGGCCGCAATACCCTGATGATTTGCTTGCGCTCATCAAGCGCGCTGTGAACATGAGGCAGCACCTAAAGAGCAACAAAGGCGATAAACACAACCGCGTCAAGCTCATTCACGTCGAATCAAAGATCAACCGGCTTGTCAAATATTACACGGCAAGCGGCAGGATGCCGGCGGACTGGGTATATGAGCATGACAAGGCCGCACTCATTGTGAAGTAGGGATGGTACTTATGGCAGAACAAACTCAACAGCAGCAACAAAAGCCGGGGCAGGGCCCGAAGAAGAAGGGCAGCGTAGTCGACAAGTGGAAGCTAAAGTCCTGGTACAAGATTGTCGCACCTGAAATATTCGACTCGAAGGAAATCGGGCAGCTAGTGGCATCTGACGAGGCAAGCCTTCCTAACCGCATCATCAGAACAGGGTTGGGCGAGCTTACCGGCACCATGAACCAGCAAACCGCGTATACGATATTGCAATTCCGCGTGACAGAGGTGAAGGGCAAAAGCGTTGCCACGAAATTCATCGGGCACGAGCTTGCGCCTGGCTACATACGCACGCTTGCAAGGCGAAGGCGCTCAATCATCACCGACGTGCAGGACGTCAAGACGCGGGACGGGCATGACATCCGCCTAAAGATGATGCTTATCACAGGCTCGAAATTCTCCGAGGCGGTGAGGCATGCGCTGCGCGCCACAATGCGCGCTGACACAAAAACACTTGCATCCGAGATGGACTTCCAGTCCCTTGTGCAGGAAGTGGTGTTTGGAAAATTCTCCTCAAGGCTTTTCAACAAGCTCAAGAAAATCGCGCCGGTAAGAAGGATAGAGGTGCGAAAGAGCGAAGTGAAGGAAGTCTTTTCCTCTGCTTGATTTCAGGGGTTGTTTATGATTCCCGGGCTTGGCGGCATGAATCCGAAGCAGATGTCTCAGATGATGCGCCAGATGGGCATCAAGACGGACGAATTGAAGGCAATCAGAGTCATCATTGAGAAAGAGGACGGAAAGCTCGTTATAGAGAACCCCAGCGTGACGCAGATTGATATGCAAGGGCAGAAATCGTTCCAAATATCGGGCAATGTCAGGGAAGAGGCGGCAGCTGCAAGCGAGGATGACGTGAAGATGGTTATGGAAAGTGCGAATTGCACAAAGGAAGAGGCGGAGGGCGCCCTCAAAGAGGCGAACGGGGACATTGCAGAAGCGATAATGAAACTGAAGAAGGAATGAAACGGCATTGGATGGAATTTTGCAGAAAGCCGGCTTCTTTTTGCAGCATAACATGATAGCCTATATAAATTTTGTTTGCATTAGCATGGAGCCTTTCGAAAGAAGGGTGTGGGAGGCGAGATGATGGAGCCTTCGGGTGTACCATCTCTCCCTCTATTTTACTTCTTAGGGGCAAGGCTGCTAGTTGCATGCTAGTTTGTGGTAATGTTTATAAAGAGATGAAAATAGAGCATTATTATGAAACTGCTTGCCCATGAAGGCGGCGGAGGCAAAATTACCCCCAAGCCGCCCCCTCAGCTTGAGCTGCTTGCGCCTGACGCACTAATCAGGAAACCGACCGGCTTGCGCACTCAATTGCTGGCAAAGCCCGAATTTCCATCCAGTCTCATTGCGCTTGTCAATCGCATCATA
>JAGVIA010000093.1 GCA_020056305.1 archaeon
AGAGAAGCAAAAGTTGAGGCAGAGCAGATGCGCTTGGTTTCTTTCTGCTGAGCCTTCACATCAAGAAGCCCACGCCTTCAGGCGTGGGTCATTCACCCATGGCTGCGGACAGTTAAGATATTTATCTTCCTTTAGCGCATTTTATCTTATGTCTGTTCGTCCTCCTGCTGTTGCAGGCATGTTCTATCCGGAAGAAAAAGGCGAGTTGGCGCGCGATGTGAAAAAATATCTGGCTGATGCAAAAGAAATGAAATTGCCCGCAGGTGCAAAACTCCGCGCGCTCGTGGAGCCGCACGCAGGATACATTTATTCCGGGCCGGTTGCGGCATTTGGATACAAAATGCTGGCTGCAAATGCAAAAGGCATAAGCAAGGTGCTGCTGCTTGGGCCGTCGCACCATGTAGGCTTTGTCGGCGCGGCAGAGGCAGGCTATGAAACATGGGAAACGCCGCTTGGCGTTGTGAAAGCAGGCAGCATACAGGCGAAGCTTTCCTCTGATGCTAAACGCCTCATTCACAATTATCCCCAGGCGCACGAGCCAGAGCATTGCCTTGAGGTGCAGCTGCCTTTTTTGCAAGTTGTGCTAAAGGGCAAGTTTGAGATTTATCCGATACTCTGCTGCGAGGTGGACCCGAAATCGCTTGCGGATGCGCTTGCGCCAATTATTGACGGAAAAACGCTCATAATTGCAAGCTCGGATTTGTCGCATTATTTGCCATATGAATCTGCAAAGAGGATTGATGCAGTTGCAAATGATGCAGTTCCCGCTCTTGATATTGCAAAGTTTGAAGAAGCAGGAGATGCGTGCGGCAAGATGCCAATTCTTGTGCTCATGCACATCGCAAAAAAGAAGGGCTGGAAGGGAATGCTCCTGGATTATAGGAACTCAGGCGACACGGCAGGGGACAAATCGCAGGTCGTGGGATACGGATGCTATGCGTTTTACGAAAAGTGAATTGGGATGGCAACATGGATTTGGATTGCAGGAACTGCTGCGCGTGGGAATTTTGCGGGTGATTTTTCATGGCTGGTTTGAGCGCATCTGAAAAAAAATTCCTTCTCTCCCTTGCAAGAAGGAGCATTGAGCATTATTTCAAGACAAGGCAGATTCTCGAGCCTGAGCGGGGCGATGTCCCTTCGCCCTCACTTTTGCAATCAGGCGCATGCTTTGTGACATTGCATCTGAAAGGGGAGCTTAGGGGCTGCATCGGCTCGCTTGAGGCGCACCGACCGCTCGTTTATGATGTAATCAATAACGCGCTTGCCTCTGCATTTGAGGACACGCGCTTCTATCCGCTTACTTCTAAGGAATTGGTGCAGGTGAAAATTTCCATTTCGTATTTAACTCCTGCAAAGCCGCTGCCTGTGAAAAATGCGGAGGATTTGCTGAAGAAGCTGGTTGCAAAAAAACACGGGCTCATTTTGGAAAAAGGATGGGCGCGTGCAACATTCCTTCCGGCGGTATGGGAAGAGCTTGCAACAAAAGAGGAGTTTTTGGGGCACTTGTGCATGAAGGCGGGATTGCCTGCAAATGCGTGGCATGAGGCGGAAAAAATGAAATTCCAAACATATGAGGCGGACGAATTTTCGGAATAGGAAGAGTGGAAGAATTGCGCATTCGCAGTGCGATCAGAATTTATTTAGCCCAAAAAGTTTCTCATCCATGCCGCCTTCATTACAAGTTCAGGAAGCGGCGCGTAATTTTCAGAGAGCAAATCGTCCATTATCTGCGAGGTGACGGCGTTGTATTCTTCATCCTCTTTCACTTCGAAGTGCGCTAGCGCCGGCTGCATTTTCTTTGCAAAACCGCCCGGCAGCTTTTCCAAATTCTTCATGTTCAGGTATCGCGTGGAATCCGATATGTCCTCGTCAAGCTCCACATATATGCAGCGCAAATCGTCCAGGTCTTTTTCGGAAAGCGCCTCAAGCCCAAGCAATTCCGGTGGCAAACCTATCGAGTATAGCGCGGCGCAGAATGGGATTGCACGGGGAAGCGAGATGCCCCCCAGAGTGCGCGAGTAGCCAAACAGCCCGATGTGCTGCTTTCTTGCGCGCTTTTGAGGCACATATTTTGCAAGCTTGGAGATTGTTTTTGAGAGAAGCTGCACGTCGTTT
Organism: archaeon; assembly: GCA_020056305.1. Classification (GTDB taxonomy): domain Archaea; phylum Micrarchaeota; class Micrarchaeia; order Anstonellales; family Anstonellaceae; genus JAGVIA01. Next base: position 2,116 of record JAGVIA010000093.1, read on the forward strand.
TGGTAAGCATCCGTGGTTTTTGTGATAATGCGCTCTGCGGAGTCTACACTCACATGCAGAGGGCGCTTGCGCTTGCTTTCATTCAATTCTGCAATAGCATCGCGCACAATTTTTTCAGGATAATCATACTTGAAAGACGATTGGATTGTGAATGTCTGAACAGATGGATATTCTGTCAGGCAGTTGGAAATGTTCGTGGGCTTTAAGTTCCCGCGGAAAGGCGCACTGCCAACCCCGATGATTGGAAATATTTCGACAGATTCCTTTTCTTGGAGCGCATGAAGATTCTCAAGCGCCATCTTCACAAGCAGCACTGCGGAAACTGAGCCATAGTTTAGCGCGGGGTCGGACCTGGCAAGAAAGACGCGCTGGTATTCAAGCTTTTTTCCGCGCATGTAATCGCCGACTATTTTGTGGGCGGAGAGAAGGCTTTCCTTGTCCTCGACAAGGGGTATCATGCTTATGCTTTCCGGGAGGATTTTTCCAATCCACTCGGATACTGTGGTGTCGCCAAGCGAGATTGAGCTTTTGCCCACCACCACCTTCTCGTAGTACTGGCGCACGCGCTCCACTTCCGCGGCAGAAGATGTCATCGGCAGTATGACTTCCCAAATCGGCGTGCAGCCGTTCCCAAGCACTGATGCCAAATCGTAATTGCGCGGTATTGATTCAAGGGTCTCAAGGAGAATTTTTCCCTGCCCTTTTTGCACAGTGGGGTTGGGAACGCGTATTGTGAGGAAGATGTCATTGCCGAGGCAGTTTTCTGAGAAGAATTTAGGGTAGCGGGCAATGAGCTTCTCTATCACGAAGTTGTCGACTTCCTTGCCTTCGTAGTCCCACATCTGCTCTGCGCAGCCAAGGTGCGACCAGACATAGTATGCCTCCTTTATCTCGGATTCGCCCGAGATGATTTCGGAATCGCAGAAGAACGGGGTTGAGACGTTGTCCGGATGCTGCGTGCTCATGGCGCGTGAAACCTGCGGCATATCAATTGGCCTCCCGCATGGAATTAGCCCTGAAATTATTTAATGGGGATGATGGGCGGATAGGAAACGATAAGATTATAAAGTGGTTAAGAGAATAATCTAGTGGTGATATGCATGCAACATCCTCAGCGTCCAATGGACAATAAGCCTCTTACCGCAACGAAAGTGCAACCCCTGAAAAAGCAGGACATAGGCCCGACCCGCGAGAGTATAATCATCCGCCCAAGCGGGGCGTATATAACAAATCATGTCGGAGTTCGCAAGTATGCGCAGCCAAGGATAGAACGGGCTGTGCAATCCGGTGAGCCCGAGTCTGCAAGCGGTGGGCACGGTTACCACGTTGTCGCAGAAAAGATGCTTGGGACAAACGAGGTTTTGCTCAAAAAGGGCGATGAGTGGAAGTTCGGAATTGAGGATAAGGAAGTTAAGAGGGGCTGGGTTCCAGTAACAGAGCAAGAGGCACGGGCAAATCCATTGAAAGTCCAGTCGGCGTTAAATCAGGCGCTTGTGGCGGAAAACCCGGCTTGGATCAGGCAGGGCGAAGTGCTTGCAGAACCGGCGCACGGAAGGAAAGAATAAGCGCATGAGTCTGCTTGCTTTGCGTCCTTACTTCAGCACGACTTCTGACGCGCACTTCAATCTTCGCAGCCGCTCAATCGTCTTTCCCTTGAGCTTGCCCTTAATCATAAGAGTCAGCTCTGGGTTTGGGTAGAGCTCGGGGTCGTCCGCGATTGCCTGGCGAACCAGTATCCCATCATCGGCAAGCACTGAGGTGACCTTGCTCACAACACCAACAGAAGCTGCATTCGCATGTATCTTTATGACGTCCCAGCCCATTATCGGCGCGATTTTCTCAAGGTATGCGCGCGGCTCAAGCGAGCCAAATATGCCAAGAAGGTAATGGTCAGAAGCAATTTCCTTGCCTGCTTCCGTCACCACGCGGCGGTCCATTGCAAGCGCCCTGCCAATTTTGGTTGCGGACAGCTCGACCGGGCCCGCATAGAAAAGCCCGTCGGATGAGACATGTATTCCGGTGCGCAGCATCAGGTCAACAAGCTTTGCCTTCGCCGGCTGGTTCATGAAAAGCTGTTGTATCTTCTTGAGCATCCGCACACCTCTGTACTATATTGTGCATGAATGTTTAAATACGCACATCATTAGAGAAAATCACTTGTTGGTGAGAGGATATGCCAGAGATCAAACAACCGTTCCGAATCATTGTGGTCCAGACAAAAACGCCAGCAGAAGCCGGCGGAGTAAGTGACCGCAGGCACAGAATTCCTGCCCTTGCTACCGACACCAGTGGCGGATCCGACGGGACTGGAAGGCACTTGTTAGTAGTAAGGAGAAGGCGGATGGGCAACGCGCGGCGTGCTGAGGCAGCAGAGAAAAGGAGAATCGCACAGGCGCGCCACAAGCAGCTTGCGACAGGCATTCTCGGCCCATATCCAAAACCCACTGAATTCGTAAGAAAGCCGCTGATTGAGGATGTTCTTTCAAGATGCCCGATTGGCTGCTAATCCTGCTTTTTCTTCCCGCAGAAAGCCACCGGCAACATGCCTTGAAACTGTTTATATACGCCCATAGTGCAAACTAGTTTGCTAAATTTCGCCAATTGATTGGAATTTAGTAGGTGAGAAAATGGATGAAAAAGACGCCGGCGATGGCGAAATGCCGGGCAAGGCCGACATGGCAGGGCGCGATGCCGCAGACAGGGAAGGCGCGGCAGGGGGCACAAGCGATGAAGGCGCTGTTTTGGGCGAAAGGCCTGACTTCCGCGTGGTGCAAATCGAGCACGACAAGGAAGGAAAGACAATATACAAGGACGTGGGCGCGCTCTGGAAAAAGATTTCCAAGGCGGGCAACGAATTTTACACGCTAAAGATTGGAAAGCTACGGCTTTTGGTATTTCCGAATAACAAAGACAGGTGAGATATATGGGGAGGAAAAAGGAGGAAGAGAAAATGGATGACGCTCCGGTTGAGAAGAAGAAAATCATAAAAGACCTGGAAGACTTGCCAGGTGTTGGCGAAGTGACTGCTGAGAAGCTCAAGAAAGCCGGCTATGACATTGAGAAAATAGCCGCAAGCTCGCCATACGAGCTTGACGAGATTGCCGAAATCGGCGTGGAGACTGCGAAAAAGACAATCGCGGCAGCGCGGGACTCCCTTGAGATGGGCTATGAAACCGCGGACAAGATACTTGAGCGGCGAAAAGACATCGGCAGGATTGACACTGGCTCAAAGGAGCTAAATGCCCTCATTGGCGGCGGCGTTGAGACGCAGTCCATCACCGAGTGCTACGGGAAATTCAGTTCAGGAAAAACCCAGGTGGGCTTCCAGATCTGCGTGAACGTGCAAAAGCCGCGGGAGCAGGGCGGGCTGGACGGTAGCGTGCTCTTCGTGGACACTGAGAGCACATTTAGGCCTGAGCGCGTGAAGCAGATTGCCGAGGCGTCAAGCATGGATCCGGATGCGGTGCTAAAGAGGATACATGTTGCAGCCGCGATAAATTCCGACCACCAGATAATCCTTGTGGACAAGGCAGAGGAGATGATACGGGCGCATGGCATAAGGCTTATCATAATCGACTCGCTCACCGCGCATTTTCGCGCAGACTATGTGGGCAGGGGCGCGCTTAGCGACCGGCAGCAGAAGCTCAACAAGCACATACACGCGCTGCAGAAGCTTGCGGACAAGCACAACCTCGCGGTGTACGTGACCAATCAGGTCATGGACAACCCGGGCATCATGTTCGGGGACCCCACAACGCCGATTGGCGGGCACGTGCTTGCGCATGCCGCAACATACCGGCTGTACCTCCGCAAGGGCAAGGAGGAAAAAAGGATTGCTAGATTGGTGGATTCGCCCTCGATGCCGGAAGGCGAGTGCGTGTTCAAGGTCACGCCAAAGGGAGTGACTGACTAGCCGGCATTTTGCTTTTTTTTATTTTGTTTTTCATTATTTTCTCATCTGATGGCTGACTTTTTCTTCTTTTTTCGGTTATTTTTTTCACCCAATGGCTGGCGCATTTTTATTCCCTTTCTTCCTTTCTTTTGCAATGCCAAAGATTTCGCCAAAGGACCGCAACCAGCCTCTTGCGCACGGAAGCAAAAAACCAGCCGTCTTCGCAGTGCTGGTGCTGCTTGCCGCGCTGCTGTATGCAAGCGGAATGCTGGAGCGGTTTGTCCTCGGGCTTGGCGCGTTTGAGTATGCTGGCGCATTCCTTGTCGGAATCTTCTACAGCTATGGCATGACCACGCCGTTTGCCATTGCAGTCTTTGCAGCCATGGCAGGCAGCATGGACCCGATTGCCCTTGCCGCGCTTGGCGCATGCGGCGCAGTGATGAGCGATTTTTTGATATTCAGAGTGGTTGCGTCCAAAAGCGGCAAAAAACTGCACATAACCCGCAAAATCTGGTTTGGGGTTCCGAAAATAAGCTCTCCTGCCGGGAAATTTGCGGCATATGCATGCGGCGCCGCCATTTTGATGTCGCCGCTGCCTGACGAGATTGCGATGGTGCTTCTTGGGGCTGGCAAAATGAACTCCGTAGGGCTCGTTGCCCTTGCATTCGCGGCAAAATTCGCAGGCATCCTTGCAATCGCAGGCGTTTCTGCTTGGCTCTTGTAAAGGGGCTCTGCCGGCACTAGGCGCCGCCTATCCTCATTGTTTTGCGCACTATGGAAACGAAGCTGCGCCACTCAAGTGCGCCGGTTGCGAAAATGAGGGCGAAGTAGGCAATTGTTATCAGAACCGCATAGGCGAAGGCATGGATCTTTGATGAGACTAGGGGGCTTATCAGGAATGAGAAGGCGAAGTAGAGGGCGAGCGCCACTGCCGGGGCGCGCAAGAAGACGCCAAGGCCGCTGACACCGAGTTTTCGGGCTACGAGCTTGATTATAAACAGCGATGCGATGACTCTGATTCCAGTTATTGCCACTGCAACCCAGATTGGGCCGATGTGGAGAAGAGAGAAGCCAAGGCTGACAAGGAACTGCATCAAACCCAATATCAGCAGCATATAGGCATGGAAGCGCGCGCTGCCCCTTGCGAGTATATATGTTAGGGCAATCGTGTTAAGGCCCGTTTCTAATAACAGAAAGGAAAAGATGCGGAAGAAGTCCGCCGTGCCGGAAAACGCATTTCCATAGATAAAAACCACGAATTTGTCTGCGAGGAGGAGTATTCCGAGTATGAAAAGAAAGACAAATGCCGTTGTGTACTTTATGGCAGAAAAGAATAGCCTTGCAGACTGTTCGATGTCGCCTCGTGCGTGGCTTTCAGCAAAAGAAGTTGTAAGCACGCGCGAGGAGAATGGGATGAGCATGACGATGGCTGCGACCCAGCTTGCTGCTAGGCGATAGAACCCCAGCTCCTCCGGCTTTATGAAAACAGACAGAACGAGGGAATCGATCCAACAAATCAGCATTGCGCCAAAAGCCATAATTGCAGAAAACTTTAGAAAATAGTTGAAGGCGGCGCCATTTACGGTTCCGGTGTTTTTTATTCGCAGCCTGTAAATGCCATATGCCGCTGCAGCGGCAGCAATGATCATGGCCAACGAAATGCCAAGAAGGATAGAGGAGTATGACCGATAGACGAAGAAGAAGAGGAATATGGGCAATGCCACGCGAAGCAGGTTGTAGATAAGATTGGCAAAGAAAGAGTACTTATTTTTGAAAATGCTGGATATGAAAAAGTCTGCGTAGAAGAAAAGTGTGTAGCCGAATATGAAAAGCGATGATGCGCGTATTCCATCGGCGGTCGCAGGCGAGTTGAAGATATGGGTCGCGATGGATGGGGCAAGCGCAAAGAGAATGCCAGAAACCAAAAATGCAAGCCCGATTTTATGGGGCAGGTAGGCAAAGAAATAGGCGCCCGCGTCCAGCCGGTGCGCAGCGGCAAATCTCGAGACGGCAAATGTTATCCCAAAATCTGCGAAATAGAGGCAAAAACTTGCAGCTGCAAATGCCATCGCAAAAAGTCCGAAATCGTGCGGGCCTAAAATCTTTGGGAAAATTAGGGTTATTGCAAAGCCTGCAACTAGCGTGACGATCTGGCTCATGTAGCCCCAGAGGTTCTCGTGGATGAAAAGCGAGCGCCAATCCTGCGTTTTTGACATAGTGCGCCTTCACCAATCCTGCACCTTGATTGTCTGCATGGCTGCAAAGTCTGCACCCAAGCGTGGGAAATGGGTATTCGCTAAAATAATCAACAGTGCCAGCATCTCAAATGCCTCTATTTATTCCGCTCTCATTTTCAGGTTGTATCTTTATAAATGCCG